>DATENM010000157.1 GCA_035275065.1 Blastocatellia bacterium | reverse complement strand
GACAAACGCCGGTGAGCGGCGGGCATCGCATCGCCGCGGTTAAAGGATTTGGTGGACCGCAAAGGATGGGCAAGCGACAGCGGCAATGGCGGCGGCGCTTTGCGGCGAGCGAGATGGTCGGCAACACAAGCCAGGGCGGGGTCAGCAGCCATGAGGGGTGCAAGCAGTGGCGGCGAGATGGCCGCGCAGCGTAGGAAAAATGGGCCAGGGCGGGAAGCCTAGGGCAGAACCGGGGGCGGTCGAAAATAGGTGGGGACGAGGGCGGGAGGCCGACGGTTTTGAGGGGGTTGAGGTTACAGGCGACGCCCAACAAGCGCATGCACCGGAGCGCGGCGAGCGCGTTTCTCGTCATTGGTCCGATTCGTCACGCCGCGCCCGGTGATGCGTGACGTTGGGCGGATGCGAGCGGCGTGGTCGGGTGGCGAAGGCAATAACTTGACTGTTCATCACAACACGACAAACGAATGGGTGCTATGGGTTGTCGCCTTGTCCTGCGCTTTGCATGCAGCGGAAGAGTACTTCACCGGCTGGCAGCAGTGGGCGCTTGAGACCTTGGCAATCGCGATGCCGGCGTCTTGGTTCCTCGTTGCGAACGCTTTGCTCGTCTTGGCAGCAGTTTCTCTTGCCGGCATCGGGTGGAGGCGGCCTACGTTGAGCCTGATCATACCCGCCGCGACACTCAGCAACGCTATCTTCTTCCATATCCTGCCGACCGTGATGCAGGGGCGGAGGTCACCTGGGGTCTATACGGCGACGCTGCTATACATGCCATTCTCGACGTGGGCGTTGTTGGGAGCCTGGCGTGATGGCGTGGGGAAGCGCGCCATCGGGATGGCGGTGGTCGCCGGCAGCCTCCAGATGATGGCGGTCGTAGTCGCCGCGCGATGGATGAGCAGCGTGAACCGGGTAGGGTAGCGGAGGGGCGGACGTGATCGTACGCACCGCCCAACAAGGCGTTGCACCGGAGCGCGGGCAGCGCGGTTCTGATGCATAATTTCATTGCCTCAGCCCGCGCCCGCTGAACGCGGGCGTTATGCCCCTGCCGCAGAGGCTATGAGGAGAAACAGATTGCATTGATATTCAACTCTGTATTACCTTTCACCCCTATGCACCAATGGACATTCTTAGAATTAGCAAAACGGGTTTTGGAAGAGGAGAAGAAACCGCTTTCTCCCGAAGAAATATGGAACCTAGCGATTGCTAAAGGCTATGACAAAAATCTCGGCTCGCAGGGGAAGACTCCTCTGGCAACGCTCGGCGCGCGATTATATGTTGATGTAAAGAGGGGATTAACTAGCCCCTTTATTAGCACGGACTCTCGGCCTAAAAGATTCTTTCTTAGGTCTTTGCTGACAGAAAGTTCGGAACAGAAAATACTTGAAGCGGCTCAATCTCCTGTCATAGTAAGGAAGAAGATTGAGTATTTGGAGAAAGACCTACATCCCTTTCTTGCCTTCTACGGCTACCACTATATGCGAGCCTATTTGAAAACGATTCACCATTCCAAGTCCGATAAAAAAGAATACGGCGAGTGGGTGCATCCTGACATGGTAGGCTGTTATTATCCGTTTGGTGAATGGAAGGATGAGGTTGTAGGGTTTAGTTCAGTCTTAGGGAGCATTGCAATAAAGCTGTTCTCTTTTGAACTTAAGAGGACGCTCAATTTTTCAAATCTGAGAGAAGCGTTCTTCCAAGCCGTTTCTAATTCCTCTTGGGCAAACGAAGGTTACCTCGCTGCTGCTGAAATCTCAAACGACGACGACTTCCTTAATGAACTGAAGCGTCTTTCAACATCATTTGGTATAGGAGTTATCAGGATAGATATAGAAGATCCTGACTCTACCGAAGTTATTTTTCCTGCAAAGCCTAAAGAGTTTCTGGATTGGGATGCGATTAATAAGCTGACTATGAATCCAGATTTCAAGGAATTCCTGAAGAGAGTACGAATTGATATTTCCAGCAAAGAGATCAGAGAGGAAATGTATGACAAGATTTTATCAAAAGAAGACCTACCCAAGATCATACGTTCTCATAAGCCAGTAGCGATGTAACTGATGGGGTCGTAGCTTCGGGGCATAACAAGGCGTTGCACCGGAGCCGCCGCAGCGCACTTCTCATCATATCTGCAATGCCGTTCGGCGGCCCGGTAAACGCGGGCGTTAGGCGACTGCCAACTCAAGCCTACAAACCATGATAAAGTTCTGGCAAAGAATCATCGCGATTGCCGAGGTAGTCGGAGGCAGTGCCGCCTTGATCGCTATCATCTTTGCTGCCAAAGCCGGAGCCGGCAAATCCGTC
>DATENM010000156.1 GCA_035275065.1 Blastocatellia bacterium | reverse complement strand
GTCGCCAGAGGAAAACCATCGCCGCTTGTCATATCTGAACCAATGGTCGCTTTTTTCATCCGACGCACCAAGTCGAAGACGGCGCGCCACGTCCCAGGCCCTGATCTTGGTGGGAGGGATCTGTTCGCCCGACGGCCTATGGACACCATTGGGCGGACAGGCTGCAATCTCTACGACAAAGCCTCCGCCCCACTTGTCGAACTGAAACGTCACTAAGTGAATGGTACGTTCTGTCGTACGGCGAAAGTGTGGAAACGAGCCTTTGAAGCCGCGCTCCCGCAAGACTGGAATAACATGTTCCTTGAGAGCCTTAATCATCCTGTCGCGTTCATCTGACATAGCGCCTCGTTGGCCTAACGACAGCGTTCAGCGGGGCCGCGAACGGCAATAGGGGAACGATAAGAACTGCGCTTCGTGGCCTCCGCTGCAACGCCTTGTTAGACGTTGCACGGATTATTTAGCTCCTGCCTTCCTTAATAAACGTATTGCTGCTAAGTGACGATTGTCCGTTGCTCCTTCGGCACCTGATAAGGCTGTAAACCCGGTATCGTCTTTGATATTCAGCTTCGCGCCTTTAGCAATCAGGAGCCTCGTCATTTCTGGATCGCCCATATGAGCCGCCCACATAAGTGCCGTCATTCCTGTATCATCTTGGGCATTTATGTCCGCGCCTTTGTCCAATAGGATCTTCATAACCTGTATGTGACCATTCCTTGCTGCCCGGATGAGAGGTGTATCTCCCAATCCTTTTCCTGCATCCACATTTGCCCCCTGATTGATTAGAGCCAATGCGGCAGAGATATTTGCCGGGTCTTCTTTCTCTCCTATTTCAGTGGAGATTATCTTGTCTAACAAGCTGAATAGTTGCTCATCCAAGGTTCGCTGATTACCTGGGGTTGAATTAGGCTGCTTTGATGAAGTGCTATCAGACCTGTCGGGTGGAGGCACTTGGGCAATAGTGCCATTATCTTTCATCATCCATTCGATGTCCGTCCAAAATGCTTTCCCTTCATATTGGCCTTCAAGCATTCGGATTTGTGCATCTCCAGCCCAGCCTGTGTCAATTACTAATACCTTTGGGACAGGTGCAAGCACCTCCATGACACCAAAGTGCAAGCGCCTCCATGACGGCTAGCGATAAAATGCCGATGCCCAGCAAACCGATCAAGCGAGGCGGTGATCAATAATCGCCCGGTTTTTCGGCCAAAATGGGCATTAGCCTTTGGGTCATCGTTCTTTCAAAAGGTGTCATGGAGGTGCTTGCACTTGTCATCGATTCGAGTCTCAAGTGTCATGGAGGTGCTTGCACCTGTCCCCTTTGTGTTATTTGGCACAGCGAGAATCTTTCCTCCCCGAATGAGTTCCTTCAAACCATATTCGTCATTTGCCGCCTTCGCCTTGGCAAAAGCTCGAATAGACTCTTGGTCTGTAGCAACAATTGTTGCTTCGGGGCCGCCACGTAGCCTAGCTTGCGTACCGACTCTTATTTCGGTATCGCCCTTAGAATCTGGGGAACAAGCGATCAGAGATAAAATCAGAGTAAGGCAAGTGAGGGTAACGATAACTCTGGTGTGTCCTACAGACATAAGCTATTTCCTGTCTCCGCATAGCAACGTCTAACGCTCGCGTTCAGCGGGGCCGTGAACGGCATTGAAAGGACGCATAAGAGCTGCGCTTCACGGCCTCCGCTGCAACGCATTGTTAGACGTTGGCGGGGCTTTAAGGGTGATTGTTTCCCTCTCCAAGTCGTTGGCATATCAAATCAACAGTTTCATTGGCAGATCGCTTGCGAAGGTCAATATACCCGTCAATTGAGAAAAGGCCTGGAATTTTGGTGTCATCGAAACGCATTGGCATTATATCTTTGTCTCGCCGGTTCTTAATAACGTCTCGGATAGCTCTCCATTCAAGGCCACACCAATCTTTCTGTTCATATTCCTTACAAATAAAGATCACTATGAGTTCTGAATCTTCATGGTAAATCTTTTGAAGGGTGAGATCCAAATTCGGTTTAGCAAGCTCGGCCTCAAAGTATTTATCGTAAAAGATGCTGGTTGGGCCCAAACGCTCCACCAGTCCTTTCGCAATTTTTGAGACATATCTTCTTTTTTCACCTGGAAATGAGAGTGCAACCTTAAAACGCTTTTTTGTCAAACTCGCTGCCATTTGATTGTTATTAACCTTGCTCTGTCTAGGTTTGGGATGAGTTAGATAATCAAGAGCAGCCAATGACGCTGCAAAGGGGTCAACATCCAAAGTGCGGCGCTGAAAGCGCTCTGGCTGAAGCGTAGCAATAAAAGTCAGTATAAAGTTCAGCCATACTGAAAGTGGGTCAGGGTTACAGATAAATACCGGCTTGCCTGGCACAGTATAATCAACCACATTTCTCATGATATTTTCTATCATAATAAGGCGTGCCTCGTGACGCCAAACGCAGTGACCATAGCGTCGGTAATGCCGAATTTCGCAATTCGGGCATTCATAAATTTATTGTTGGACGTATTTGGTTCCACATTACCAAAATATTGCCACAGCATTATTGTATGGTTGGGGTGGCCGAATGCTTCGTCCTCAACAAGATTATCTGAGGTTATAAAATAGATTGATAGAGTAAGTTCATGGTACTGTTTGGCTTGCAACTCGAAATCGTGCCGTAATCGCCGCCATTCTCTTTTTACGCTCGCTTTGGCCATAGTAGCCTATTCTACAATGCTGAGTTGGAAGCCGCATATCGAGGACTCCCAACGTCTAACGCCCAGCATCAGCGGGGCCGCGAACGGAATTCGGGGAATGATAAGAAACCTGCTTCGCGGCCTCCGCTGCATGCAGTTGTTGGGCAGCCCGACGAGCGACTTAAGGCGAGAGAGCTTTATTGATAGCTTTTGCTATCGCATAGAAATGACTAAAGTACTCCGGCCCAGGTGTCGCAGTACGTTTGAATTCATCCAGAAGCAGCCTCTTGAGGCGATTTCTTGCACTCTCCTGTTCCTCTTTTGTCCCTGCTGTCGCTGCTTGCACAAGTGCCGGATTTGCTCCGTAAACTGCGGTGGTCACTGCGTCAGGGAGGAGGCCTTCAATGTTTTTCCTGCCTGCTGCGTTGATCCCAATAGGCAGATAATGTTTCCCTTTCTCAAGCTGTAATGCGCGGAGCGGCTTCTCAAGTTGGTCCGATGCGTCAAGGTCAAATGTAACAAATAGCTTTTGGTGCCTGTTTTTAATGAATCGAAGCAGAACTGTATTGCGAAGATTACCGGTTCCCTCATAAGAAACAATCTCTCCTTGAAGTACCAAGCGCCGCTGTCCATGCGCTGCATTCTGTAGCATTTCGAAGTACTCCTTATCTGTATCCCCTTCAACAAGCAGGATTGCGTCGGAATCATTGAGAATCAAGGCTTGCCAAGGCTTGAATTCTTCTGCGTCTAACCCAAGAGCCTGACCAAACGGAACCATCCAATTTTCCGGTGTGATTGCAACGCGCTCGGTATCCCGCAATTGCTTATAGACTGTACGCCGACGTAGAAGGATATTCGAGGTAGGCTTGTCTATGCTTAAGAGATATGGACTGTGGGTTGTGACAATGACCTGTACCTGGAACTCCTCAGCTAAATCGTGCAAGACCCGCCCGAATTCTGCCTGCGCAGAAGGGTGGAGGAAGCTTTCCGGTTCCTCCACTATGATAACTGGCGTGACCTTCCCTGCCGATGCCTCTGCGTCTGCAATCTGCTTTGCCCGAAACAAGGTGAGCAATATGAGGGTTCGGTTTTTCGTACCACTGCCCCAATCGTCAAGTGGCACCTCTATTGTCTTATCTCCAAGCGTGATGCTAAAAGGTAAGTAGCTAAAATCAAACTGAGGAAGCGACAGGCCTACTTTGTATTTTGTTTGAAGGCGACCAAGCAAACCTTCTAGTTCAGCCTGCTGACTGCGTGATATCTTGGCAAGGCCACGGTTAACTGTCTTCTTCATTGATTCGACTAAGGATTCGTGTTGACCGGATATATCCCGAATATAGCCTCCTGCGCTCGCACCTCGAAATAATATTCGGGGGTCAATCTGTGTAGAGTTATAGAAAAGAATGCTCTTTGATGACTGAAGCTTCTTTAGAACTTCTTGAGCATCGAGATCAGCGTATTCGTTGCCACAAGCCCGGACTACAACGAGCGGTTCTGTCCGTTCAACTCGGTAGGTTACGGTTAGCCCAAGATCAAAAGTATCGGGAGGGGCATCTAAGGAAAGCTGTTTTACTACTACTTGATACAAGCCAGCATCGCGCTCCCGATGCAATGTAATAGCTAGTTGGAATTCGATCTCTCTCCTTAATGGGTCTATATCTTTCCATTTAGGGTAGTCGTCTTTTACAGACATTTCCGATTCATTACCAAAGGAGATCACTTGGTATTGGTCATCCTCTTTCATGAGTGCCCGGATTGCGCGTACAACGTTTGTCTTTCCAGAGTCGTTGGCCCCGCAGATCGCGGTATACGATGAGGGGAACGTTAGATCAACGGACTCCAGCGTTCTATAGTTACGAATCTTCAGTTCAGCTATCTTCATATTCTCCCTTCACATTCATCACTTTGGGCAGCCCAACGCCCGCGTTTAGCGGGGCCGCGAGCGGCCTCACCAGCAACCACGTGAAACGCGCTTCGTGGCCTCCGCTGCAACGCCTTGTTAGACGCCGTTGAAAGCAGGACAAGTAATTATGGGTTAAGGCTCTCTCGCAGTAACTCTGTGACGGCTTCAATAACTTGTTTGAACTTTTCTGCCTTCAAAGTTCCCACCTGAGCAACAATCAACCTGTCATTAGCTGTAAATAGCTTCCCTGGCCGCGCATAACTGATTACCCGCAGCGCCCCTGTTTCCAGGCTGCCGTCCTTTATCTCTATCGCCTTGGCATCTCCATACGGTTTACTTGTGATTTGACATAAAACCCAGTCACCTCGACCCGCATCCGCCAGCACCAAAGCCGGGCGCAGTTTTGTTTCTGACAGGTCAGAAAAGGGAAATGGCACAAGAATTACCGCGCCCGCTGTAGGTGTGACCACGCCGCGTCCTCCTCCGGCTTGTTCCAATCTTCGGCAAGGGCCGACTCACTCAGCAGGGCCGTCTCAGAAATACTCGTTGCCGGCTCCTCTTCCAAAATAGTTACGAGTGCGCGCCTAGCAGCCGGCAAGTTTATGGATTCTAAAAGTCGAACGTGGCCGTTCTCGTCAATCACGGCTTCAACAGTCTTTATCATTGTCTGCCTCCCCAGCCATTTTACCTGATTTGCAGTTGCGATATGAACTGCTCAAATGCAGGCGTCTAACGAACACACATCACCGGGCCGCCGAACGGCATTGCGGGAAACGACGTGAACTCCGCTTCGGCGGCTCCGGTGCATGTCGTTGTTAGGCGGCCTGGCATCGCACCGCTCCCCTCTTGCTTCACCTATAGCCGCTTGCCCCTCCGCCTTCGCCCCGCTTCGCCCTGCGACCCCTATCCGCTATTGCCAGTTGGCCGCCTTCGTGCCGCCGCCCTTCGCCTCCGGGGGGTCGCCCGCGTCCGTCCATTTGCCTACCTTGCGCCGGCGGCGCTGCCCCTGCCGGCCTCTTGTTGCCGTCGCCTCATTGCTCGTACCGAGCGCCCTCTGCAACCGCCGCCTCTCGCTGAGCAGCGGTAGCGCAATGCGGATTGAGCCCTGGCCTGACACGGCGGCTTGCTTGGTTTTGGCTATCAGGGATTGTGGTTGGCCATACGCGATCCGCGCCTTCGCTCTCGTCAGCCGCTCCTTACTTGCGTTTGCTGTAGGGACGCCTAACGAACACACATCACCGGGCCGCCGAACGGCAATGGCCAAAGGATGAGAATTGCGTTGCGGCGGCTCCGGTGCATGTCGTTGTTAGGCGGCCTGGCATCGCTTCCTGCCCTCTTGCTTCACTCAATGCTGCTCCCCCTTGCGCCTTCGGGCCTCTTCGTCCTGCCTCC
>DATENM010000155.1 GCA_035275065.1 Blastocatellia bacterium | reverse complement strand
AGCAAACGACGCGCGCCGCCCGCCCGCGTCGCCACCGCAATCGATAGCGCGCCCTTGATGGGCCGCACGCGGCCATCGAGCGACAGCTCGCCGACAATCACCGTATCATCCAGGCTTTCGCACTTGAGGTCGCCGTTGGCCCCGAGAATGCCGACGGCGATGGGCAGGTCAAAGCCAGAGCCTTCCTTCTTGATGTCGGCGGGCGCGAGGTTAACCGTGACGCGGTGAATGGGGAAGAAAAGGCCGCAGTTGTTGATGGCGGCGCGGATGCGCTCGCGGCTCTCGCGCACCGCCGCATCGGGCAAGCCGACCATCGTGAAGGATGGCGCAAGGCTATCGCCCGCCTTTGGCGACAGGTCAACTTCAACGTCCATCACATAGGCATCAATGCCATAGACGGCGGCGCTCAAAGTTTTAAATAGCATCGTTCGCCTCCCTGCGTTGCCCAGACGGCAAGCCCGGTTGATGATGTGGGGAAGCGATTCGGAGCGTTGAGTTACGATTAACCGCCGGTCATCCGGGAAGCATCACTGTTTTTATATTTTCTATCACCCGGCGGCGGATTCATTCTACATCAGTTATTCAAACAGGGCATGAAAAAGTTTAGCGAACTCGTCGAGCGATAACGTCTCGGCGCGGCGCATGGGCTCGATGCCGGCGCGCGCCAGCACCGCGTCGATCTCTTCGTTAATGCCGAGCGCCAGGCGAGCGGCCTTCAGGTTATTGGCGATGGTCTTGCGCCGCTGCGCAAACGCTGCGCGCACCAGCGCGAAAAATCCCGCGCGGTCTGCCACATCAACCGCGGGCTGCTGGCGAACCAGCAGGCGCAAGATGGCCGATTGCACTTTCGGGCGCGGGCGGAAGGCGGCAGGCGACACTTCAAACAGCTTTGTCGCCAGGCAATGATACTGCACCAGCACCGACAGGTAGCCATACTCGCGGCTGCCGGGCGGGCTGGCGATGCGCTCAACGACTTCGCTTTGCAGCATCAGCGTCATGTCAAAGAGGCGGCGGCCTGTGGCCATTAGCCGCTCGATGATTGGCGTCGAAATGTAATAAGGCAGATTCGCAACCACGCGGGCACGCGGCTCGCCTGTCATGCCGGTGGCGTTGCGCCAGGCGGTGCCTGCCCTATCGAGTACCTCGTTCCAGTCAACCGCGAGCGCGTCGGCTTCGATGATCGTCACGCGGTCGCCGGCAAAACGGCTTTGCAGTTCTTCGATCAGCCGCCGATCAATCTCGATGGCCACCAGGTAACCTCCGGCTTCGGCGAGCAGCGCAGTGAGCGCGCCGGTGCCGGGGCCGATTTCGAGGATCAAGTCATGCGGCTCGGGCGCGACGCGATCCACGATGCGGCGCGCAACCTGAGGGTCGGCGAGGAAGTTCTGACCGAGACTTTTCTTTGGAGTAATCAATCTATCAATTCGCTGCGAGCGGCTATTGAGCCTTGAAACTCGAAGAAGTCTTCGTTCAATTGCCGGGCTTCATCTTCGCACAGCCCGACCTCGACCTCGATCCCGGCGCGGCGCAGTTGTTCGAGGCCACGCCCGCGAACCCGCGGGTGCGGGTCGGCGACGGCAATCACCGCCCGCGCTACACCCGCCGCAATCAAGGCGTCCGTACAAGGCGGCGTGCGCCCCTGAAAACAGCAGGGCTCAAGGCTACAATAGAGCGTCGCGCCGCGCGCTTGCTCGCCTGCCTGCTCAAGCGCGTAGACTTCGGCGTGCTTCAAGTGCTCGTAGAGAAAATAGCCTTCGCCGACGACGCGGCCATCGCGAACCAGCACCGCGCCGACAGCCGGGTTCGGGCTGACCCGCCCCAGGCCACGCCGCGCCAGCTCAAGCGCGCGCTTCATGTATTTCATATCCGCTTCACTCATTCAATTCCAAAAGTGGCGCAAGCTGTTAGCTTGCGCGAGACATTGCGCAAGCTAACAGCTTGCGCCACTTTAAATCCTGTAGCGCGCTTTGGCGGGCACATCGTAGCCTTCGAGCTTCAGGTTATCTAGCTTAATCGACGTTGAAGCCGTGAACGCCAACCCGTGATCCTCGCCGCGCATGAGCTTCGGGTAACCGGCGGCGGCGATCATCGCCGCGTTGTCGGTCGTCAGAATCGGGCTCGGATAATAGACCGGCGCGTCAAAGCCCGCCGCTTTGAGCCGCTCCCGCAAGGCGCTATTGCAGGCGACGCCGCCGGCCAGAATGATCGTTCGCGGCTGATGACGCCGCACGGCCTCGCGAACGCGAGCGAGCAGCGAGCGGATCACCTTGTCCTGAAAGCTCGTCACCAGGTTGATGATGATCTCATTCGGCGCTTCGCCTTCGGGCAACGGCTCGATGCGCTGCTCGCGCACGTAACGCAGCACGGCGGTCTTCAGACCGCTGAAGCTGAAGTCGAGATTCATTGAATCCATGCGCGGGATCGTGAAGACCAGCTCAGCCGCGCTGGCGTCGCCCTGCCGCGCCAGCCGATCAATCACCGGCCCGCCCGGATAGCCGAGCCCCAGCAGCTTGGCCACTTTGTCATAAGCCTCGCCCGCCGCGTCATCGCGCGTCCGCCCGATGACAGCGTACTGCCCTTCTTCAGGAATCAGGAAGAGCGTCGTGTGGCCGCCCGACACCACCAGCGCCAGCGCCGGGTACTCGACCGGCGGGTTCTCGAAGACGACCGAATAGATGTGGCCTTCGATGTGATTGACGCCGACGATGGGCTTGCGCGCCACAAAGGCGAGCGACTTGGCGTAGCTGATGCCGACCAGCAGCGAGCCGATCAACCCCGGCCCCTGCGTCACGGCGATGCCGTCAATCTCCGCAAGCGTCACCTGCGCATCCGCGAGCGCCTGACTGACGACCGGGGCGATGCGGTTGAGGTGCTCGCGCGATGCCAGCTCAGGCACAACCCCGCCAAAGGGCGCGTGCGTTTGAATCTGCGAGGCGATGACGTTTGATAGAACCTTGCGCCCGTCTTCGATGACCGCCGCGGCGGTCTCGTCGCACGAGCTTTCAATGCCAAGTGTGAGCATGCACCTTTATTCTACAGTGACAAGAGTGAGGAGAGAAGTATTCAGGAGTCAGAAGTCAGAAGTCAGAATGAACAAGGAAGTCGGCTTACGCCGCCGCTTTTATTCTGACTTCTGACTCCTGACTTCTGACTCCCTTCCTCCCCTCCCTTGTCTCTTGTCCCTTCTGTCATTAATCTGGAGTCCATGAAAGCTGCCGTGATGCACGAGTTCAAACAACCGCTGGCTATCGAAACCGTCGAGCCGCCGACGCTCGCCGCCGACGAAGTGTTGATCCGTGTCGAAGCCTGTGGCGTCTGCCATTCCGATCTGCACATCGCCGAAGGCGACTGGCAACAGCTGCTGCGGCTCATCAAGAAGCCGCTCATCCCCGGCCACGAAGTCGTCGGGCGCGTCGAAGCCCGCGGCGATGCGGTGACCGAGCTTGAAGTCGGCGACCGCGCCGGCGTCGCCTGGGTCTACTGGACGTGCGGGGATTGCGATTTGTGCCGCGAAGGCCAGGAGAATCTTTGCCGCAATCAGATCATCACCGGCGCAATGGTAGACGGCGGCTACGCCGAATTCATCAAGGCGAAAGCCTCGCACGCCATCCGCGTGCCCGAGGCGCTCAATTCGGCAGAGGCGGCGCCGCTCTTCTGCGCCGGCGTCACGGTCTATCGCGCCGTCAAGCGCGCGCATATCTCTGAGGGCGAGCGGCTGGCGGTCTTCGGCATCGGGGGCCTCGGCCACCTGGCGGTGCAGATCGCCCGGCACTTTGGCGCTCAAATCATCGCCGTTGATGTCAGCGAAGAGAAGCTGGAGCTGGCCCGCGCGTTCGGGGCCGAGGTGACGATCAACGCGGCAGCCGAAGATGCGGTGAAGACTCTGCGCAAGCTCGGCGGCGTGCATGCGGCAGTAGTCACGTCGGGAGCAAAGGCCGCTTACGACGCGGCGTTTTATGCGGTGCGACCGGGCGGCAGGCTGGTGGTTGTCGGCATGCCTGCCGAGCCGCTGACGTTCCCGGCCATCATGATGCGCGAGATCACCATCACTTCGGCGGCGACCGGCACGCGCGAAGACCTCGCCGAAGTCCTGCAACTGGCGGCTGAAGGCAAGCTACGTTGTTTGATCGAAACCCGGCCGCTCGAAGCCATCAACGACATCTTTGACGCCATGCGCGCCGGCAAGATCGCGGGCCGCGTCGTGCTGACGTTTTAGCGCCGTTCAATGTGGCGCAAGCTGTTAGCTTGCGCGATGCGCCATCCGCAGATCACGCCGCGCAAGCTAACCGCCTTGCGCCACAGCCGAATGAAAACTATTGACTCTCGTCGCCCGCTCTCTTACCATCCCGACACGGTGAGTTCCCCAAACCGCTTGCTTGCCCCACTTTAGTAGTCGCGTCCGGTTCTGCCCCTGTGGTGTTGTGCGCCCCTGCTGAATCAACAAGCCGCAGCACATCAACGACCGGAGAGCGGTTTCGCCTCACACGCTCACCCGACCGGGGAATGTTTGCTGCCTGGGCACCCCGGAGCAAGCGATCATGGCTCGATTCAAACTCCACCTGACGATTCTTTCACTCTTCATTCTCGCATTGATTTTTGCGGGCCGGCTGCCGGCGCATTCCGATTCGTCCAAACCGCCAGCGCCGCGCCCGGTCTTCGATACGACCTACCGCAGCCGCGCCAGTATGCATAAAGTGATCGTCCAGGCCAACGACGCGGCGCTGCGCGATGCGATACTCGCTGCCGGCGGCGCGGTCGTTGAAGACTATGGCAGCTTTGCGCTGCTGAGCGCGCCCGAAGGCGCGGCTGAGGGCGTGGCGACGCAATCGCTCAACGGCTCGGCAGTGCGCGATGACATGAACGTGCTGATGCTGCGCGCCCATTCGTTCGACACCACGGCTGGCGACGAAGCCTACTCGGCCGCTTCGCTCGGCGCGCTTGAGCCGGCTGACGAGCAGCTCTACCTTGTGCAGATGGTCGGCCCGGTCAAGAAAGACTGGGTGCGCCAGCTTGCCGGCGAAGCCGAGATCGTCGCCTACGTTCCCAACAACGCCTACCTCGTGCGCGCCACCGCCGAGGCGTTCTCGCGCTTCAAGCAGATGCAGTCGGACAACCGCACCTTCGTGCAGTACGCCGGCTCGTATAAGCCCGAATATCGCATCGCGCCAGAGATCAACCTTGATGCCGATGCGCTGGTTGATGTCACCGTGCAGGTCGCCAACGGCGCGCGCGTCGGCAGAGACATCGAGGAGATCGCTGCCGCTTCGCAAGCGGTGATCGAGCCGCCGCAATCGGCGCTCAATTACACCAATCTGCGGCTACAGGTGAGCGCCCGGCGGCTGGCCGACATTGCCCGTAAGAGCAACGTCGTGTGGATCGAGCCGTGGGCAAAGCCCGAATTGCATGACGAAAAGCAGGGCATGATTGTCGCCGGCCTTTATAGCGGCAATAGCGTCAACCCTCACGGTTATCTGGCGTGGCTGGCCTCGAAAGGCATTACTTCCGCGCCCGACTTCAGCATTGATATTGCCGACACAGGCTTTGACAAAGGCAGCCTCGACCCCGCCGAGATGCACAAAGACTTTCTCGGCGCCGGCGGCGCGTCGCGCGTCGTCTATTCGCGCTATGCCGTGGGCGCAGACTTTACAGGGATAATCAACGACACGCTCGGACACGGGACGATCAACGCCGCAATCGCCGGCGGCTATAACGACCAGACCGGCGCGCCTTACGTGGACAACAACGGCTACAGCCTGGGGCTCGGCATACACCCCTTTGCCAAGCTCGGCATCTCGAAAATCTTCGACCCGGAATACCTGAACCCGTCGCTGACCTCGCTGGTAGACCAGATGTATGGAGCCGGCGCGCGCATCTCGAATAACAGTTGGGGCACCTACAACAACAGCTACACCATCGACAGCCAGAATTACGATGCGATGGTGCGCGACGCGCGCCGCTCAGACGCCGGCAACCAGGAGCTGACGATTATCTTCTCGTCGGGCAACAAAGGCGCGGGCGGCCATCTGACTTCGCCGGGCAATGCCAAGAACACCATCATGGTCGGGGCCAGCGAGAATCTGCGGCCGGGCATGGACGGCTGCGGCGTGGATTCAAGCGGCGGCGACGACATCAATTCGATCATCGATTTTTCGAGCGGCGGCCCGACAACCGACGGGCGCATCAAGCCCGACATCGTCGCGCCGGGCACGCACATTCAAGGGGCGCGCTCGCAGGATCGGAACTTCACCGCCGGCGGCGTCTGCGGGCCGGGCAACTACCCGACGGATCAAATCACTTACACATGGTCTTCGGGCACCAGCCATGCGGCGCCCGCCGTATCGGGCGCGGCGGCGCTGCTGCGCCAGTTCTTCCAGCAATCGGTCGGGCATCCGCCGAGCCCTGCGATGGTCAAAGCTTATTTGACCAACGCCGCCACGTACCTGACAGGCACGCGCGCCGGCGACACGCTGCCCAGTCCCAACCAGGGCTTCGGCCTGTTGAATCTTGGACGCGTGCTGGATCAGGTGCCGCGCCTGATGGTGGATCAGGATCAAGTGCTCGGCAACACCGGTCAGGTCTACACACTCAAAGGTCGCGTCGTTGATCCGACGAAACCGTTGCGCATTACGCTGGCGTGGACCGATGCGCCGGGATCGCCCGCGGCTAGCCCGACGGTCAATAATCTCGACTTGCAAGTTGATGTCGGCGGCAAGACCTATCTCGGCAATCACTTCAGCGGCGCTTTTTCGACTGAAGGCGGCAGCGCCGATTCCTTGAACAACCTCGAAGCCGTTTACGCGCCTGCCGGCGCATCGGGCGAATTCACCGTGCGCGTCGTCGCCGCCAACATCGCAGGCGACGGCATCCCCGGCAACAACGACAGCACCGATCAAGATTTCGCCCTCATCGTCTACAACGCGATTACTTCGGATGGCAGCGGTGGCGGCGGCGGCGGCGGCGGTGGTGGTGGTGGCGGTCCGGTGGATTCGCCGCCGACCGTCAACATCAAGTACCCGCTTGGCGGCGAACACATCACCGTCGGCAGCTTCCTGCGCGTGCTGTGGGATGCGTCGGACGACAAAGGCATTCAGAGCCAGCGCATCGAGTTTTCGGCTGACGGCTTGACCTACAACCTGCTCGGCGCGGTGGATGGCAAGGCGCGGCAATTCGACTGGCGCGTGCCGTCCATTCCGACGCCGCTGGCGCGCATCCGCGTCACGGCGGTTGACGGCGTCAATCTGCCGGTGTCGTCAATCAGCCCAGGGCCTTTCGAGATCGTCAACGGCCCGCCCGACAACGTGCCGCCGACGGTGCTGGTCGTTGCGCCGGACAAGCACACGGTTGTCGGCGGCGGCCAGGCGCTGACCATCCAGTGGCGCGAAACCGACAACGTCGGCGTCGTGCAGCGGCTGATCGAGCTGTCAACCGACAACGGCAGCTCCTGGACGCGCATCCTGGGAATCAGCGCGCCAAGCAGCGGCGTCGATCAGAAGTATGACTGGATTGTGCCGATTGACATGGCAACGCTCAAGGCGCAGGTGCGGGTGACGGTCTATGATGGCGCCGGCAACTCGGCGACCGCGGTGAGCGGCGGCAACTTCGACGTCTGGCCGCTACCGATCATCACCAGCGTCACCTATCATGACGAAACGCCGGCTTATCTTGAGGTCACCGGGCGAAACTTCAGAAATGATGAAACCGACATCATGGTGGACGGCAAGGCGCTCGGCAAGATTTTCTGGCAAGACCGCTACTACGAGGGCCAGGGCATGAGCCGCAAAGTCTTCAGCAAGGACAAGAAGCTCTTTAAGCGCATCCCGGCCAAAGCCGAGGTAGATATTGTCATCGCGCTGCCGAAGACCGGGCAGGAGTCGCCGGCCTTCACCTACAAGCGGCCAAAGACCTCGTAAGCGGACGATAGGCCGGTTAATACTAAAACGCGGATGGCCCGTTGCCATCCGCGTTTTTATTTTGTGAGACAGGGGGCTGACCTCAAACGCTTGCCGTGCAGCCGCAGAGCAACTCAAGCGCAACCTCGGATTGATGCACGGCGCTGCGGTCGCGCCGCGCGTGCAGGACTTCGAGCGTATAAGGGTTGAACACAATCACGTCCTTAACGCCTTGCCTGAGATAAAACTCTCGTCCGACCTCCAGGTCTTTGGCTTCAAATCCTCTGCTGATGACTTCGATGACGGCTTCGGGCACGAGGCGGATGGCTTCCTCTTCTTCTTCCGGCTCGCGGCAAAAGATCGATATATCAGGACGCTTCAACGAGCCGTCCGGGAAGCTGATGTAAACGTCGGCGGCATGAACACAGTCACACGGATTTTGCGAGCCTGCGGGTGACTTGCGAATGCTGGAGCGGATACGGTCAACCGCCTTTTGATGCTTGTAAAGCGGGCTGGGCTCCCAGATCGGAATGCCGCCGACGATCTCCAGCCTCAGACCAAGCTCATCTGCTCGCAAGAATCTTGAGTCCATCGCGGCTCCTTAGTTCAGACTTTGAATCAATCCCTTCACAGGCTAGGTGGATTTCGCCTTCATGCCTTTGCGGGCGCCGTCGTTGGCAACTTCGGCTTGCTCGATGGCGCGGCGCAAGGCGTCGCTCTCGCGTTCGTCTTTCTCCGAGGCGGTCAACGCCCGCAGCGTCTGCAAGTGGCGGTCGGTGGCTTCGCGCAGAATGTCGAGCGCCTTACCAAGCGCCTTGCTCTTGGGGTTGTGCTCGTAAGCGTCTTCGAGCTTGGCCATCCCCTCTTCGATGGCGCGGGCATAGTGTAGCAACAGCTCGGCCCGCGATAGCTTCGGCAGCTCGCCCCACTCTTTCTTCTCTTCTTCGGCTTTCTTTATTGCCTTCGGCTCAGTGGGCGGCGGCGCGGGGTTGAGCGCCGCGAGCCTGCGGTCAGCGATCCTCATAAAGACTTTGATGCGGTCGTCAGCCGCTTGCGCCTGGCGGACGTGGTCGTCTTCTTCTTCGGTCAGGTAATCGCCGGGCACCTGCCCGTCCCACCGGCGCAGGCCCGCCGTTGCCTTGCGGTCGTTGCGGCTGTCGAATGATGCCCGCCAGGCGGCCTGATAAAGCAGAGCGCCGCGCATTTCGAGCAACGGCGGACGCGACGCCTCATCGCGATTCTCGGTCTTCGGCGGCTTATCGGCGTCGGGGTCTTTCAAGACCTCGCCGCTGGCAATGGCAATGTTGAGCATCTGCACGCGGAAGCGCTTGGTGCGCTTGATGGCGGCTTCGGCAAACTGCACGCGCTCGACCGGGAACAGGCGCTCGACTGACTCCAACGTGCGCAGGTCTTTGTAAAGCGACTGCTCGACCTTTTTCGCGGCGCCGCGCTTGCCCTCTGTGAGCGACTCTGCCAGCTTCACGCATTCGGCCATCGCCTTCTGAAACACATCAAGCTCATGCTCGGCGCGGCGCGCATCATTGCTCTTGACCGCGGCGAGCGCCGCATCGATGTGCGCGTCGGCGATCTTCATGTAGGTCTCAATCGTTTTCTTAGGATTGTGCGCGTCGGCGAGCAGCAGCTTCTCCTGCGCCGTCAGCAGGTTTGCAAGCGGCGTCGGGTCAATCGGCAACGGCGGGTCGTCTTGTGCCCGAACGACTGGCGCGCAGCCGACCACCAGCCCCGCGAGCAAGCCCGCCGCGGCTCGCCTCAGCCAACGCCTTAGGCCAGCAGAGCGCCGGCCATCATCGCATCCGTGCTTCATAATCACTTCCCTTTGGCGGGTGATTTACACTTGCCGTCCTTGACCAGCCGGGCCAGCAGGCTCAAGCGCAGGTTCGCGTTATCAATCTCACTCTGATTCCGGGCTGCATCGGCACGTCGGGCAAATTCCTGATAAGCGCGTTGCGCCTGCGGACAATCGCCCAGCCGATCAAAAGCAATGCCGAGAAAGTAATAGCTCATCGCCACGTCGGGCTTCGCGCGAATTAGCCAGATGAACTCGCCCGTGGCCTGCGGATACTGCTTCAGCTCGAAGAGCGCCGTCGCCAAACTGGCATGCGCAGCATAGTTGTTGGCGTCGCGTTGCAAGGCCTCGGTGAGGATGGGCAGCGCCGGCTCGAACTGCTTCGAGCGCACCATCGCCGCGCCCAGTTGCACGCGGGCGTGGTTGTCTTTGGCGTCGAGCGCCAGCGCCCGGCGATAGTAATCTGCGGCTTCCGCCGGCTGCTCTTTAAACACCAGGTCGCCGGCCATCACCAGCAAGAGCGCATCGTTGGGGCGCAGCTTGATGAGACCGGCGATCTCTTTCATGGCCTCGGCGCTCTGGCCATTCTCGGCCATCAGGCGGGCAATCTCTGTGCGCAGCGCATAATCATTCGGGCGCGCGGTCAGCACCGCGCGATAGATTTGCAGCGCCGTCTGCGGCTGCCCTGTGCGCGCGTAGAGCGTCGCCAGCCGCAGCGCCGTCGCTTCCGACGGCTGGGTGCGATACGCGATGGCGTAATCGGCGATGGCTTTGGCGGCATCGCCGCGCGCTTCATAAATGCGAGCGCGGCCTTCGCGCGCCGTGGCGATGCTGGCATCCATCTCGATGGCCTTCGAGTAGTCGGCAAACGCGGCTTCGCTCTTGTCTGTGCGCTCCTCGGCAATGCCGAGCAGCGCGTAGATGAGCGCCGTCGCTTCACCTTGCTCGATGGCGGCGCGCAGGTGCTCGATGGCCTTCTGCGGCTCGTTGGTCTTAATCAGCGCGCTGGCATAGAGCAGGCGAACGCCGCTGAGCTTCGGGTCGAGCTCAAGCGCGCGAGCCAACACCGTCTTGGCTTCCTGAGTGGCGTCGCGATCCAGCAAGACCTGGCCCAGGGCGCGATAGGCGCGGGCGAAGCTCGGCTCCAGAGCGATGACTTTGCGCAGGTCGGCTTCGGCCTCTTTGTCACGGGCCAGAGCGATCAGGGCCGTGGCGCGTTGATAGTAAGGCTGATAAAGCGAAGGCGCGGCGTTGATGGCGTTGCTGTAATAGCGCACCGCCGCCGAATGGTCGCCGCGCTGCTGGGCGCTCTGCCCTTCTTCAAAGGCGGCAGCGGCGGCCTGCCGGTCTTCGTTGTGGCCGTTGGTCTGTGCGCGACAGACCGGCGCAGCGATGACCAGTAAAGTAAGCACGATGATGAAGCGGGAAAGGCACATACGGATGACAACCTCGAAAGCATCATAGCACCCGCTCATATCAAGGCAAAAGGCAAAAGGCAAAAGGCAAAAGTGGCAGAGCCGGATGAATAAGTAGCCTCAAGTTATCTATTTAATCTCCTGCCGACCTTTTGCCTTTTTACTTTTTATTTTTGCCTTCCCACCCTAGGTGGGCCGTTGACATCGCTCACCGCGCAGCCTAGCATTGCTTATTCGCCGCGGCTTCTGTTAATGCCGAATGACAGAGGCGGCGCACAAACCACCAGCCGGAGAGCAAGACATGGCAACCATTCGCCCCTTTCGCGCCGAACGCCCACAAAAAGACAAAGCCGCGGAAGTTTCCGCTGTCCCTTACGACGTGGTCAATACCGCGGAAGCGCGACAGCTTGCGGCTGACAACCCGCTCAGCTTCCTGCACGTCTCGCGGCCCGAAATCGATCTCCCCGATGGCACGGACGTTTACTCGGACGCGGTCTACGCCAAGGCGCGAGAGAATTACGACCGCCTGCGCCGCGCCGCGCCGCTCGAAGTCGAAGCGACGCCGAGCCTCTATGTCTACCGCCAGCAGATGGGCGGCCACGAACAGACGGGGCTCGCGGCTTGCTGTTCAATTGACGAATACGACACCGACATCATTCGCAAGCACGAACGAACCCGCAAAGATAAAGAAGACGACCGCACGCGCCACATGATTACCATTGGCGCGCAGACCGGCCCGGTCTTTCTCACCTATCGCGGGCGCGACGAGATCAACGCGATTATCGAGCGCGCCAAACAGGGCGACGCCATCGCCGACTTCACCGCTGCCGATGGTGTTAGCCATACCGTCTGGCGCGTCGCCGACACCGACGCGCAAGCATTGGTCGAAGCGTTCAACGCGGTGCCGCTGCTCTACATCGCCGACGGTCATCACCGCGCCGCCAGCGCCAGCCGGGCGCGCGCCGCTTTGCGCGACCAGAACGCGAATCACACGGGTAACGAAGAATACAATTACTTTCTCACGGTTCTCTTCCCTGCCGATCAGGTCCGTATCCTGTCCTACAACCGCGTGGTGAAAGATTTGAACGGCCAATCGAGCGCCAAATTCCTCAAAGCGCTCTCCAAGCAATTCAAACTCAGTGAAGAAGGGCCTGAGATGTGTATGCTGGCTGTCGATCCCCGCACGGGCCATAAATACAACGCCTTCGGGCGAACGGAAAAAGGGCTGATCCGCATGTACCTCGACGGCAAGTGGTACTTGCTCGGCATATCGAATGACTCCGGGCGGGCTGATGACCCGATTGCGTCGCTCGACGTGAGCATCCTGCAAGAGCGCGTGCTCGACCCGCTGCTCGGCATCAAGGACGTACGCACGGACAAGCGCATCGACTTCGTCGGCGGCGTGCGCGGCGCGGAGACGCTTGAGCAGGCCGTCAACGAGGGCCGCGCGGCGGTGGCCTTTGAGCTTTACCCGGTCGCCGTCGAAGAGTTGATCGCCATCTCTGACGCCAAAGAGATCATGCCGCCCAAGTCAACATGGTTCGAGCCAAAGCTGCGCGATGGCTTGCTTAGCCACCTGATCGGCTAAAGGTTCGTTATGAATGTCCTGGTTCTCAATTGCGGCAGCTCGACGGTCAAGTTCCAGCTCATCGCTACCGATCTTGACGAGATCAGCCGCAATGCCGACCGCAGGCTTGCGCGCGGCGGCGTCGAGCGCATCGGCGGCGAAGCCATCATCACTTTGAAAGTCGAAGGGCGCGCCCAGCAACGCTCGACCGCTGCCCTGCGCGACATGCGCGCCGCGGTTGATCACATCATCCGCTGGGCGTCATCTGAAGCCGCCGGCATCGAAGGCGTCCGCAGCGTCGCCGATATTCATGCCGTCGGCCACCGCGTCGTGCATGGCGGCGAACGCTTCACGCATTCTGTCCTCATCACCGACGAAGTGCTCGCCGGCATCGAGGAGATGATCGAGCTGGCGCCGCTGCACAACCCCGCCAACATCAAAGGCATTCAAGCCGCCCGCGACCTGTTCGGGCCGGGCCTGCCGCAGGTCGCCGTCTTCGACACGGCCTTTCATCAGACGCTACCCGAACGCGCTTACCTGTACGCGATCCCCTACCAGTTCTATCGCCGCTACAAGCTGCGCCGCTATGGCTTCCACGGCACCTCGCACCGTTACGTCGCCTATCGCTATCGCTTGCTGCGCAACATCAAGCGCGAAGAGACCAGCGTGATTACCCTGCACCTCGGCAACGGCTGCTCGGCGGCGGCGATCAAGAACGGCGATTCGATAGACACCTCGATGGGCATGACGCCGCTCGAAGGACTGGTGATGGGGACGCGCGCCGGCGACCTGGACCCGGCCATCATCGATTACCTGGCGGTCAAAGAAGGCTTATCGTTGCAACAGCTCGAAACCATGTTGAACAAGCAATCGGGGCTGATCGGCATATCAGGACTGACCAACGATATGCGCGAGCTGCTCGAAGAAGCGCGCGAGAACAACGACCGCCGGGCGCGGCTGGCGATTGAAATTTTCTGCTATCGAGCGCGCAAATACATTGGCAGCTACCTCGCGGCGATGGGCGGCGCGGACGCCATCGTCTTTACCGGCGGCATCGGCGAGAACGCGCCGGAGATTCGCGGGCTGATCTGCGATGGCTTGCAGTGGGCCGGGCTTGAGCTGGATGCCGAGCGCAACACGCAATGCGTAAGCGGCTGCGAAGGCTTGATCAGCACCGATGCGTCGCGGCTGGCGGCTTACACGATCCCGACCGACGAAGAGTTATTGATCGCGCGCGACACGGTGCGTTGCGTGCGCGGCGCGCCGCAACGGTATTAGAATGCGACTTCGCGCATTGGTCATCATCGAGGAGCGTTTAATGAAAATTCTGATCGCGGATAAATTCCCCGAAAGCGGCATCAACGAACTGCAAGCGGCAGGCTTCGAGGTCGCCTACGACGCCGAGCTAAAAGACGACTCGTTGACGCAAGCCGTCGCCTCGACAGGCGCGGACGTGCTGGTGGTGCGCGGCACCAAAGTTCCGGGCGCGACGCTTGAGGCGGGCCGCTTGAGCTTAGTCGTGCGCGCCGGCGCGGGCTATAACACGATTGACGTGAAGACGGCATCGGCGCGCGGCATCTATGTCGCCAACTGTCCCGGCAAGAATGCCGTTGCCGTCGCCGAGCTGGCCTTTGGCCTGATCCTGGCGCTCGACCGTCGCATCCCGGCCAACGCCGCTGACCTGCGCGCCGGCAAGTGGAACAAAAAGGAATATAGCAAAGCGCGCGGCCTGTTCGGACAGACGCTCGGCCTCATCGGGCTCGGGCAGATCGGCCAGGAGATGATTCCGCGCGCCCGCGCTTTCGGCATGCCGGTCGTCGCCTGGAGCCGCTCGCTCACCGCCGAGCGCGCCAGTGAGCTTGGCGTCGAGATGAAGTCATCGCCGCAAGAAGTGGCCGCGGCTTGCAACATCCTGAGCGTCCACGTGGCGCTCAAAGACGACACGCGCAACCTGATTAACGAAGAAGTGCTGGCGGCGCTCGCGCCCGGCTCCTACTTCGTCAACACCTCGCGCGCCGAAGTCATAGACCAGGCGGCGCTCGCCCGCGCCGTCACTGAGCGCGGACTGCGCGCCGGGTTGGATGTTTTCGCGGGCGAGCCAGGCGGCGGCACCGGCACTGTCGAAGACGACATCTTCAAGCTCGACGGCGTCATCGGCACGCACCACATCGGCGCGTCAACCGATCAAGCTCAACAGGCCATCGCCGACGAGACAGTGCGCATCATCCGCGAGTACAAAGACATGGGCCGCGCCCCGAACGTCGTCAACCTGGCGAAGAAGACGGCGGCGACGTATCTACTGGTCGTCCGCCACTTCGACCGCGTCGGGGTGCTCGCGGCAGTCTTCGACCAGTTGAAAGGCGCAGGCATCAACGTGCAGGAGACCGAAAACATCGTCTTTGAAGGCGCTGTCGCCGCCATCGCGCGCATCCACCTGGATCAAGCGCCTTCACCTGAAACGCTCGACGCCATGAAAGCGGCATCCGGCGACATCATCGAGTTGAGCTTGCTCAAGCTGTAGCTCTCAATACTGGAGGGATAATGACCGAACGAATCTATAACTTTTCCGCGGGCCCGGCGGTGCTGCCGCTGTCGGTGCTCGAACAAGTGCAGCGCGATATGGTGGCGCTGCCCGGCGTCGGCATGTCTATTGTCGAGATCAGTCACCGCTCGAAGGCGTTCGACGAAATCATTCAGGGCGCGCAAGCCGACATGCGCAAGCTCGCCGGCATCCCCGACAACTACCACATCCTGTTCTTGCAGGGCGGCGCGTCGTTGCAATTTTCGATGGTGCCGATGAACCTGCTGCCCGCTGGCGGCAAGGCCGATTATGTCGTCACCGGCTCGTGGTCGAAAAAAGCCATCAAGGAAGCGCAGCGCATCGGCACGGTCAACATCGCGGCGACAACCGAAGGCGACGGCTTCAAGCGCGTGCCGAAGCAAGAAGAGTTGAGGCTCGATCCCGAAGCCGCTTACGTTCACATCACCACCAACGAAACGATCCACGGCGTTGAATTCAAATATGATCCCGAAACCGGTGACGTGCCGATGGTGGCGGACGCTTCGTCGGACATCTTCAGCCACCCGCTGAACGTCAGCAAGTACGCGATGATCTATGCGGGCGCGCAAAAGAACCTCGCGCCGGCTGGCGTCACGCTCGTCATTATGCGAGATGACCTACTGGCGCGCAGCCCGGCCAGCCTGCACACGATGTTGAACTACAATACGCATGCCAAAGAAAACTCGCTCTACAACACGCCGCCGGTCTTTGCGATTTATGTCATGCGGCTGGTGCTCGCCTGGCTGCTCGAACAGGGCGGCCTCGAAGCCATCGGCAAGCAGAACAAAGAGAAGGCCGGCCTGTTGTACGACGCGATGGATGCGACCGAATTTTATCGCCCGCATGCGGCAGCGGATTGCCGCTCGCTGATGAATGTGACCTTCCGACTGCCGAGCGAAGAGTTGGAGAAGCAGTTTGTTGCCGAAGCCACAAAAGCCGGATTGAACGGCTTGAAGGGCCACCGCTCCGTGGGCGGCATCCGCGCCTCGATCTACAACGCCTTCCCGCGCCAGGGCGTCGAAGCGCTGGTTTCCTTCATGAAGGAATTCGAGCGCACGCACGGCTAAGGCCGTGACGCGGAGACGCGGGGACGCGGCGACGCGGCGAGGGAAAGACAGAGAGACTGACTGCTTGTCTTTCTTTCCCCGCGTCGCCGCGTCTCCGCGTCCCCGCGTCTTTTTCTTCTCGCCGTGTCGCCGTGTCGCTGTGTCGCCGCGTCACATTTTACTCGACGATGACGCGGTCGGTGGCGCTGCGTCCGAAGGTTTCCGGATGGTACATCTCTTCGGCCTTTGACGGCGGCACCACAAACGCGCCCGGCGTCGTCGCTCTCGCGACGTACGAATAGGTGTAGACGCCATCCCACAGCAGCGACGCGAAAGCTTCGACCCGCTCATCGCGCATGTTCTGGTGCTCGTACCAGACGCCCCACCACCAGGAGCGACGGGTTGATTCTTTCGGGTCTTGCGGAATACTGCCCGTCACCGCCAGCTCAGGGTTCATTGCCTCAAGCCCTGCCGGTATTGGATCAACCAGCGCCACGTGATAGCGGCGCGACACGGCTACCATCGTCAGCCGTACGCGCACTCGCGCGCCCGCTTTGATATGCCAGTTGCCATCGCTGTCGCGGCGCACGTCGTCGGCTTTGTCTATCGCTTCATAGACGCGCTCGACCGTGAAGCCATGCTCGGACGGCTCAAGCCTCAAGCTCGCCGGCGCGTACTGCATGCCGATGCGGTAATACAAGCGGCCCGCGCCGTCTTTGGCCAGCACGACATTCTGCGACGCCACGGTTTCCGCCAGGTAGCGCATCGGCACCGTGACGTTGAAGCGTTCCGTGGTGCGGCCTTTGAAATCATGCTCGCCGGCGTAACGGTCGCCGAGCCAGGCGCGCGCCGTGAAGTTCGGCGTCGTCTTCTCGTAAACCGCAAAGTACTTGTCGAGCGCCAGCAGCACGAACGAGTTCTCCTGCGTGTTCTCCCAGCGCCCCGCGACGCGATGGCCCAAGAGGCCGCGCACGAGCTTCGGAATCAAGTCGTTGGCCGGCTGGTCGCTGATCAGGGATTCAAGGATCACCGCGTCGGCGCGGCGGTCGGAATTCAGCAACAGGTAGTCGCTGTCCCTGTACGATGTCACGAAATGGGCTGTGGCAGCCTCTTCCGTGGCGCGGTTGTTCAGGTGGCGGCGAATCGCCGTGACTTCAGCGGTCGAGGCGGAGTCGCCGGTCAGCACCGATAGCAGCCAGCCGACGGCTTCGAGCGAAAGGCCATCCAAGCCCGCTTCGGCCATCAACCGCCGCGCCCGCGCCGTGTCGCGGTCGCCCATGCGATTGCGCACGTAGAGCGCGTAAGCGATCAGCGCGCGGCGCGCTTCGATGCCGTAGTAATCCGGGATGTGCTGCTCGACGTTGCGCAGGTAGTCGAGCGCGCGCTTCCGCATTTCTTCGGGAACGTCGAAGCCTTTCTCTTTGGCGCGCTGCAAGGCGTGGGCGACGTGAATGCTGATGTAGGGCCACGATTCCTCGCCGCGCCGCCAGAAGCCGAAACCGCCGTCGTCGTTCTGCAAGACGCGCAACCGCTTCACATCGCGGCTGACTGAATCAATCATCGCTTGCGGCGACGGCAAGCCTTGCGCCTTGAACGCCGCCAGCACGTCTTTCAACGCGGCAATCGCCATCACCCGCGACGACATCTGCTCGGCGCACTCGAACGGGTAACGCGTCAGGTACAGCACCGCGTCGGTCAGGGCTTGCAGCTCGGTTGATGACGTGGTGATCTCGATGCCGCCGAATTGCGTGACGGCGTCCGAAGGCGCTTTGACCGGCTGAAGGATTGCGCCCGCGTCGATCTCGCCGTAGGTGGCGAAGGCTTCGGTGGTCGCGGGCGTCCAGACCGGCAACGAGACTTCGGCGGCGTCGGCCCACTTGCCCGACGCGGCGGCGATCTGAAAGCGCGCCGTGCCTGCGCGCTCGGTGGTCGCCGGGAAACGCACTTCGACGCGGTCGTTGGCCGGCACGGTGACGCGGCGGCCCGCGCCGTCCGTGAGCGCGGCGTTAGTGGCGCGCACGCCGACGTTGACTTCCATCGGCGCGTCGGTCTGGTTTTGAATGACGACCGGCAGCTCGAACTTGTCGCCGAAGTTGAGGAAGCGCGGCGCTGAAGGTCGAGCCATGAGCGGCAAGCGCGCGGTGATGGTTGATTCGCCGCCGCCGAACTGACGGCCCCCGGCGACCGCTACCGCCATGATGCGATAGCGCGTCAGGTTGTCGGGCAGTTTGACTTTGACGCTGGCGCGGCCATCCGAATCGGTCGGCACCGCCGCGGCAAACGTCGCCAGCGCGTTGAAGTCTTCACGCGTCCGAATCGGCTCAGGCTCACTGCCCGAAGCTGATCCGCCGATGCCAGCCTTTTGGGCCTGCCTGGCCATCGGTGCGGCGGCGGGCATATTTGAGACCATCACGGATTCTGTCTGTACCAGCCCATCCGCTTGCAGGCGGTCAAAGCTCCGCCCATTGATCGGCAGGTTCTTCGTCTGAGCAATCAAGTCATCAGGATTGCCGAGCAGAACCTCACGGCGCAATTCATAATCGCTGGTGTCGGTGCCGCGCGGCGCGTAGAAGGTCGAGAGCGGGTCACCAATGCGATAGCCCGTCAGGCCAAGAATCGCTTCGTCAACCACAACCACGGCAAGCTCGCTCCCCGACACGGCGCGGCCCGCCGCATCTTTCACCGTCACGTCAACGACGGTTTCGCCGCCCGGCTCCAACGCCTTGTTGCGCGGCACGGCTTCGACCGCGAGCTTCCTGGCGAGCGGCGGCACGCTCAGGTTCAACGAGCCTTTTGCGAATGCCGGGCGCTTCGGCAGCTTGTCATTCGCCTTGCCAGCTTCGTCTGTGCGCGCCGATGCGCCGACCAGATCAACCTGCACCGTGACGTTCGGCGTGTAGCCCTCTTTGATCGGCACCTTGAGCGTCCTGGATGCGCTCTCCATCTTGAAGCGTTCGGTCGTCACGATGCCGGAACGGCGCAGCGTCATCACGCCTTCGGCCGGAGTGAATGGCGCTTGCACTAGAATCTCCGCCGTGTCGCCCGGCTGGTATTCTTTGCGGTCGGGAATCAGCCCGGCGTCTTCCTGCTCAAGATTGCGTTTGGGAACTACCTTGCCGCCCGCGACCCACAGCGTCAGCTCACTCTCGTTGCGCCGCTCGCGGTCGTCCATCACCGTCGCTGTGATGCGATAGGTGCCGCCCTCTTTCGTCTCGAAGCGACACTCGACCGGAGCCGTGGTTGATTTCACTTCGCATTCCTGCGGGTTCGCTTCCTTCTGCTTCCACTCGCCCTTTTCAAAAACCCAGTCGAGCAGCACTGCACGCATCTTGACCGAACGCCCGACAATCAATTTGCCGTCGAGGTCGCAGACGATGGACTGCACAATCAGCGGCTCGCCTTTCTGAACAAAGGTGCGCGGGCTGCGAATGCCGACATAGAGATCAGCCGGATGCACAAGCATGCTGGTCGTCGCCGTCCACTGCTGGCGATTGACATCCATGACGCTCGCTTCGGCGGTGACGGTCGAAGGGCGCGGCGGGTCTACGGAGAGAAAGTCAACGCGCAGTGAATGCTTGCCCGCGCCGTCCGTGCGGCCCGTGAAGGTCTCGACTTTTAGCTGCCGGTAGTCGGAATTGTTGATCCACCACGGAATCCATTTGCCGAAGGTGAAGTCATCGCGGTTGGGCGGCGTGAACTGCGCAGCATGCGCGATCACTTGCCAGGTGACTTCCGAATTGGCCAGGCCGCCGCCGGCGTAATACGCAGCGGTCGCCGTGACGTTGGCCGAGCCGCCGACAAAGTGCGGCCCTTCGCTGGCCTGCGCCGTCACCTCAAATTCGGGACGGCGAAACTCCTGCACCTGCACCTGGTGGTTGTAATTCAGATTGCTCAGCGCCACGCTGACGTCGCGCGCTTCGAGTTGCAGATTGGCATAGCCCAGGTTCATCGTCGCCGGCAGTTTCAGCACGGCATCGAAGCCGCCGAGCGCGTTGACCTGCGCCGCGCCTTTCATCACTTCATTGCCGCGCGAATCTTTCAGCGAATAGGTGACACTCTTCACATAACCGTCCAGGCCGTTGACGTCGCCATCAGTGCCTGTGCCGATGCGCCGCAGCCAGCCTTTGACGTGAACCTCTTCGCCGGGGCGATACATCTTGCGGTCGTCGAAGACAAACCACGAGAGCGCATCGGCTTCCGGGCGGCGAACCCAGGCGCTCTGCTCGCTCCACCAGTAAGCGTTTTCCGGCAGGAAAGCGACGTCTTTGTCCTTGCGCGCAATCAGCAGTTTCGAGCCACCGCCCTCGTTGTTCAGCGGCAGGCGCACCAGTCCGCTGGCATCCGTCGTCGTCGGCGATTCGCCGCGCAGGCCGCTCGTCTGCGCGACCGCAATCGTCAAGCGCGCGCCTTCAACCGGCTTGCCATCTTTCAATGAAGTGGCCCAGCCGACAAGCTCCTGTTTGTCAACGAACGCCGTCAGGCCGATCTGCGTTGCCGCCGCCCAGACGGCGATGCGCTGGCGGTCATAACGATTGCGCGGCGGTAGCGTGGATTCGATGATGGCGACGACGTGGCCGAAACGATTCTCAAGCGCGCGGCTCAAATCGATGCGAGTTTCAGCCATCTCGTCGGCTTCGGCTTTGACCGGCACGTTTTCATTGACGACGAGGCGACCGGGCGGCGTGGCGTTGGTATTGTCGTTCGTCGCTCGCAGGTATTGCAGGAACTGCGCCCAATTTTCGGGGCCGACGCGGTAGAGCCGCACGCGCAACGACGGCTGATTGATCGTGTAGATTGATAGTCGCGGCTGCGCCGACGGGTCGAGGACAAGGAATGTTTTATCCGGCCCCGCGAGCGCCGGCTCCGCCGCGCCGACGTTAAACGCCAGCGGCACGTCCGCGCCGAGCGTCTGCCCGAACTGATCGCGCACGGCGGCGGTGACAGTAACGTGATAGGTCGTGCGCCCGCGCTTGACGCCGGTGATCTGGAGCATGTTGCCATAGACGGCTGTCTTCATGCCGGCGATTTCGGGCGAAACGCGAATCTGTGATTGCTCAAAGGCCGCCGCATCGAGCGGGTTGCTGAACTGAATCTGCCATTGATCGAACGGCGTGCAGCGCTCTTGCCAGCCGCAACGCTGGTCGGTGACGCGCAACGGCCCATAGGTACGAAAGGTGAACGGTTGCGCGGCAGCGGTCGTGCGCGGGCCTTCGGCTGAAGGCGTGCCCGGCCCGACGCTCACATTGATGCCGGCGTCTGCCGGCAGCGGCAAACCGTCGCCGTTCACTGCTACGGCGCGGAATGCCAGCCAGCGCCCCTTCTCCGCCGCCTTCGCCAGACTGCTCACCATTTCATCGGCGGCCAGCTCATCGGCGGTGGCAAGCCGCAGGTTGATATCCTGGCGACTGCTGCGCAGGTGAATCGTCTTTAGCACGGCGGCGGGATCAATGCGCTGATCGAACTCGACGAACATCAGCGGGTCACGAACGGTCGGCCCGGCCTGCGGATAAAACTGCTTCACCTGCGGCGGCGGCGTGCTGAAGCGCCACGCGCGCGTTTCCGCCAGATTGGCTCCCGTAGCCGATTTCGTGCCTTTGACGACTTCGACCTGATAATCGGTCGCCATCGGCAAGTGGCCGTCGGTTTCAAACAACAAGGTCTTCGCGCCAACCCAGCGCCAGCGCCCCTGCGGCTGCGGCGTCAAGCGCACCGGCACGCCCTCGGCGACCGTGTCGGCGTGCGACGTGACCGCCACCATCGGCTGCGAGAAGGTGACGCTCAGTTGCGCCGCCAGCGGCACTTCGCCTTCGGGGGCATAGCGCAAGACTTCGAGCGGGCCGCTAACTGGCTGCGCCGTTGTATCGCGTGATGGCGCGGGTGGAAACTGGCCCTCAACGGTCTTGCCTGTGCGCGGCGGCGGCAACGATTTCTCCCTGAGCGCGAAATCCTGCTCGTCGCCGGCTTCCGCTCTGATCGCCGGCAAGCGCCGCAGCAGGCTTTCGGTTTCGTCGGCAGCAAGCCTTGTCGCTTCAGCGCGCGGGTTGGCGGCTTGCGATTCGACGACGGGTGAGCCTTCGCTCAATTTAATTTGTAAGCCTTGTTGCATGTTCGTCACCTGGGGGATAGGGCGCGGGCGGCGCGACACCTGGGCATTCGCCAGTTGCGCCAGCATCCCGGCAGTCTGCATGATGGTAAGGACCAGACAGAGAAATCGTTTGCAGCACATCGCTTTCGAACCTCGCTCGTTGAGAGTGGGACAGGTCAAAGCCTACAACCCGGTGGACGCAGAATCAATCGCGGAGCCGACATGAAGAGAACCGCGCCGGCGGTGACTTTTGCGGCCAATTCGCGCGCGCGAGTTTTTTGCATCCTACAAGTAATGGCTGACGTAATAGCCATTTCCGAAAAACGCACTTTATTGAATCAAGGAGAAATCTCAATGTCTCATCCGCGCAGGATTACTGCACTGGTTACCCAGGCGGCGCTGATCGCCGCTCTAGCCTTTGCACCCGCGCTCGCCAAGTCGAACGGCGGGCGTGACAATATAACCCCCGGTGAATTGAAAGAATGGCTGACCGTTCTCGCCTCGGACGAGTTCGAAGGACGCAACACCTTCAGCGAAGGGCTGGGGATGGCTGCCATGTACATCGCCGATCAGCTGAAAGCCTATGGCATCAAGCCCGGCGGCCCGAACGGCTCGTACTTCCAGCGCGTCGCCGTGCTCGGCGTCAAATCCGACAACAAATCGACCGTGACCGTCGAAGTCAACGGCCAGTCGCGCACTTTTAAGAACAAAGAAGGCATCAGCTTTCCGGCCTACGTCGGCGCGAAGCGCAGCTTCACCGGCGACCAGATCGAATTCCTCGGCTACGGCCTCAGCCTGCCCGACCGCAGCGACTACGCCGGCAAGAACGTCAAAGGCAAAGTGGTGGTCTATCTCGGCACACAGCCGCCCGCCGGCGTTGACGCGCGCGCGGCGTTTCGCGCCATGTTCGGTCGCGGGCGCAACGCCACCGATCAGGAAGGCGCCGTCGCCGCCATCGGCCCGGAAGTGAATCTACGCATGGCGATGGGCGGTCAGCAAGGCGGCGGCGCGGGCGCGGGCGGCGCGGGCGGCGCGCGCCCGAATGCGCCGCCCGAAGCCGATTTCACCACCGTGCAGCGCCTGGACACGCCGCAAGCGCCGAGCGTCGCGGCCAAAGACGAGTTCTTTGAGTTCCTCTTCAGCGGCTCGGACGTTAAGTACGCCGACCTGAAGCAGAAGGCCGATGCCAAAGAAGCGCTGCCGAGCTTCTCGCTCAAGAACGTGCGCATCACCTTCAACATCGATGCGGATTATCAAGTCGTGCGCACACAGTACACGCGCAACGTGGTCGGCATCATCGAAGGCACCGATCCGAAGTTGAAAGATACCTACGTCGCCTTTGGCGCGCACTATGATCACGTCGGCTATGCCGAGGGCGAAGTCGTCAACGGCAAGCGTCTGGGCGCGCGCGGCCGCGTCACCGAAGGCGCGGTCGAAGACCGCATCTGGAACGGCGCCGACGACGATGGCTCGGGGACGGTTTCGATTCTCGCCGTCGCCAAAGCCTTCGCGCAGGGGCCGAAGCCGAAGCGCTCGCTGCTCTTTGTCTGGCACGCCGGCGAAGAGCGTGGCCTCTACGGCTCGCGTTATTTTGCCGACTATCCGACTGTGCCGATGGAGAAGCTGGTCGCGCAGATCAACATCGATATGATCGGGCGCAACAACGGCGACAAGGAAGAAGAGAGCAACACGGTCTACCCGGTCGGCTCTGACCGCATCAGCACGGAGTTTCATAACCTCACGGTCGAAGCCAACAACGGGCTCACGACGCCGCTGAAGCTCAACTTCGAGATGAACGACCCGGCGGACCCCGAGCAGGTTTACTATCGCAGCGACCATTACAGCTATGCGGCGAAGGGCGTGCCGATCATCTTCCTGACGACGGGGATGCACCGTGACTATCACGCCAACACCGACAGCGCCGAAAAGATCAACTACGAGAAGATGGCGCGCATCGCACAGTACGCTTACGAGATCGGCCAGCGCACGGCCAACCTCGACCACGCGCCGGCGCGCGACAACCGCGGCCCGCGCGTCGGGCGCACGGTCGCCGGCAAGCTGGCGATGTAATGAAAACGATGAATGATGAATGATGAATGATGAGTTGCCGGTGGACAGGCGGTAGGCTTAAGCCTGCCGTAAGCCTACAACGTCATTGCAACAGGCTTGTCCACCTAATTCATCATTCATCGTTCATTATTTACTCGCTGCGGCCCAGCACATTGATGGCGAGGGGGATCGTACTGATTGCGCCGACCAGAAACAGCGTCCAGCCGACGGCTTTGCGCTGATCGTCGTTGAGTCTATCGGCAAGCAAGAGCGCAATCCCCGCGCCGAGTGCGCCGCGCGTGCCGGCGATTAAGCCGATCTCGGGCAGAGTCAACCTTCTTTCTTTCATAACCGCACCTCTAGCTTCATTCTACCCGCAAGCCATCGCGCGGGCGACCGTTCCTGGCAATCAAGTTGTTTGATTTGGGCTGCCGTTTGTGCTCAAATGTCAGCAATTCTCTATCAATGACGAAGCAAGGGAGCCGGGTCGCGGCAAAGGGAAAGGCGGCCCGGCTCTTCCATTTGTGCCAGTGTAAAATGCCGCCCGACCTCAGTTCAGAAACCAGCCGTTTTTGTCCTTTAGCCTATGCTCCTTCGAGAAGGCTAAGCACGTGTGCCAGTATCGCCTCGTCGGCCTTGAGACAGCCGTGCATGCCATCGATGCGCCGCGGCTCAGTCCCAATGATGGCGGCGCTAGCGACTTCCAGCCGCTTGCGGTACTGTTCGGGCGAAAAGCGATCTGCGGGCTGCGCCACCACCGCCAATGGCCATTCCTCGGCGGTGTTCTTCGGACTCAACTGTTGGTCTAGAAACAGCCGCAAGACTTCTGCCGGGTCGCCGCCGCCGGTCAGCGAGAAGCGCCGCTCGTAGAGTTCCAGCGACAGATGGTAAGTCTCCGAGCCTTTGAAGGTCTCTTCGAGCAGGCGGTGAAGTTCGCGGGAGACTTGTGACCAGCCTTCGCCGTGCTCGCCGAGATGCTCGCGCAACTGGATGAGCATGACGGCGAGCCATTCGCGCCGGTCGCTGGAAGTGTCGGCATTGAGGATGTCGCGGATGAGCAAGGGCCGCTCTTCATCGTTGAAGATGACTCGCCCTTGCGCGGAATCGTCATTTGATGTTGTCATGTAGCCGTCCTTTCGGCAGCGCGGGTGTAATTAGGCACACCAATCCTGACACGCCCGCGCGTGCAACTGGGCAAAGTGGGCCGTCACCGTTAATGGCGGCTCACTCGCAGATATTCATCTGGGTATTTGAGAGAACCAGTTCCGAATCAAGTTGTCGGGGCGCGGATGGGCGCACAGGTTAAAAGGCGCGCGGGGATGGGCGACGGCGGCGCAAGTGGCAGCCGGGCTGGGGTGAGCGGTTCGCTGAAGTTCAGCGGGCGCGGACGTTCCTCCGCTTCGTCCGGCGCATCTGGTGGTAGTGCAACAGCGATGATGGCTTTCGAGCTTTGCTGTTCGGCGATCTCCGCGGCAGTTTCTCTGTACTCCTTGATGGTTTGAGCAAGCGGCGAAACGAGGGCAGGGCGGATTGCTGCTTCCGCTTCTTGAATTCTTCCACATTCCGCGTATTCGACAGCAAGGCTGTTGAGAAGATCGAAGTACAGGCGCGGATTCACGCGCGCGAAGTGCCGGGCAATCGGGTAGAGAGATTCCAGTTGCTCGACGGCGCGGTGGTGATCCCCTTCAAGAGAGTGAATCAGCGCGACGCTGCGGCTGGCTTCAATTCGGGTGTAATGGTCAGCTTGCTCGATGCTTAGTGCGCGTACAAGATGCTGAAGCCTTGTACTTATGTCGCCTCTATACCCTTCAACAGCGCCGAGCGATAGGATTGCTCTAGCTCGATACCGCGCTGGAGCAAACTCTGCCGCCTGCTCAAGTAACCATTGTGCATGGTTGAAGTCGCCACTGCCTGATTTGAGCGCAGCCAGCCCACGATAATAAGCCCCGATGAACTTATACCGCTTCGTTAGTTCTAATAGCTGGCCTAATACCTGAAGCTCTTCGTCGCATCTCTGGGAATAGGCGACCTCGGCCATCGCGACCATGCGCTTGGCCAATAACTCATCTTGAAAGGAGTTTCTGATGTTAAGGAAAGTAAAGAAGTGGCTTGCAATGTCGGTGATGATTCTCTGTCTCTCAGGTGGCGCGCTTGCAGGGCATACTATGCCGGGAGGCCGAGGCGAGGAATGCACCTGTGGCTGCATCAGCTGTTTCTGCGATTCGGGTGAGTCGCCCATCTGCGGACGCACCAACAGCGCCGTCCAGGATGATCTCAATGGCGTGAGCGGCAACAAGTCGCCGGCGACGCCTGATTCATCCGGCGACGGCGGCATGCTGTTGTTCGGCTCGCTCGTCTTCATGGCGCTGGCTCGCTTCTTGTGGCGCTAAGAGTGCTGCTTGATGACCCATTTCACGCGCGAGGTACGAAGCGCGTGGAATCCCGATGACGAAGGCGTGACGACGGTAGTTTTAGCTACCACGTCGCGCTTTGTCAACGGGCGCGGGGAAGTCGAGAGTGGCGCTGGCCGCAAGCGGGTTCCGCAAATCTAAGGCTGGCGTCAGGTGTGTAGTGTCGTTTATTTTAGCCAGCAGCCGGAACCGCCTGTCGGCTCGATCTATTGCCGTGTGGCGCAATAGTTTTAGCTACGGCGTCCGGCGGTGTCAATGGTCAGAATGAAGCTAACACCGGCGGCGGGTGCGGACGCCGGCGCTTGTCAGGGCTTCGCTTTGTCTGCTTGAATAAAGTTGTGGGGCGCGGAAGGGAAAGTTAATGAGCAGCTCCAAAGCAACCCCGGCCACCGACGACTCACGCGTCCGGCGCATCTCGAAAAAAGACCAGATCATCTCGCTCTACACATCGGGCATCGGCGAGGTCGAAGACCTGGCGATGATTACAGGGGCGCGGCCCAGCTATGTCGCCAGCGTCCTGCAAGAGTCCGGGCTGATGACCGGCTACTTCGATCTCTACACCACCAGCGCCCATCCGATGAACGTCTACTCGAAGTTCTTCGCCGGGCGGCTGGGCTTCAAGGATGAAGAGACGGCGCGCGCCAGCGTCGAAGTCATTGACCGCCTCTATCGCCAGTTCGAGCTGGCCCGCGACCGCGCCGGCCAGCATCACGCGCTGGTCATGGCGCTGACCATGTTCGACCGCGCTCGCTGGACCAACAAGCCGACTGAAGCCGCCGTCTTTCGCGAATGGCTCATGGCGCGTTTGCACGAAGCCGAGTCACAGGACGCGGCTCCGCAAGCGGCTGAAATATGAGGCCCAATCTGCTATGCTTGAGTAGTAGATGAAGCAACTCGCGCCAGCCCGATTGATCGCCATACGTTCGCTGTTGATGACGGCGCTCTATGCCCACTTGCTTATCGCCGGCTTTGCTGCCGGGGGGCCGGCTCCGGTCATCAACTCATCCGCGCCGATTGGCTTCAACCGCCTCAAAGCGGCAACCACGCGCGATTGTCTAATCGCACCGAGGCCAGGCGTTACCCTGTCGTTGCGGCTGGGCTCGAATCGTTCGGATCATTTCATCGCGGCCCTTAGCCCGCCGCTCATCTGGGCATCGTTCGCGGAACAACCTGCGCCGTGTGCGAGGCGGTTGACCGCTAGAGCCGGCGGCTGTCTGTTGCCTACGGCCAGCCGCGCCCCGCCACCCTTGATCGCATAAGCCATCTCACCCACTCGGCGAGCCGCCCCTGTCCGGGGAAGGCTCGACAGGCTATCTTTCTGTTTATGCATCAAGGAGAATACATGGATTCTGAAGTCATTGTCGTTCTTGTCTTAATCGCTCTCGCGGTCGGTTTCATCATCTGGGTGCGACAGCACTCGCAGGCGCATGACGCGCAAACGCCGGGCGGCCAGCCGAATCAGGAAAGCCAGCCGACGGAAAAAAACTGAGCGCCGGACACAGGGGATGGGGAAGCGCGTTGGCCTCATCCCCCAACCATGACCTCGCCGGGCGCATCTCCGGTGAGTCTAAGCAAGAGGCTGAGCGGGACGATGAAAAAGTTAATCGGGGAATTTAAGAACGCGCTGTTGATCGGTGCGGGCGCGCTTTCCGCCGGGTTCGGCTTGAAAGGTTTCCTGCTCTCCAGCCAGTTCATTGACGGCGGGGTGACTGGCATCTCACTGCTTGTGGCGGACGTGCTGCACATGCCGCTGTCGGTTCTGATCCTGTTGATCAACCTGCCCTTCATCGCCATCGCCTATCGCCAGATTGGCTGGCGCTTCGCGGTCAAGAGCGCGCTGGCTATCGCCACGCTGGCGCTCTGTCTGGCCTTCATCAAGTACCCGGACGTGACCCCGGACAAGCTGTTGACGGCTGTATTCGGCGGCTTTTTTATCGGCGCGGGCATCGGCCTGACCATCCGCGGCGGCGCCGTGTTGGACGGCACAGAGGTGGCGGCGCTGCTGATCAGCAAGAGCAGTTCCCTGTTCAAGGTCGGCGATGTGATTCTGATACTCAACCTCTTCATCTTCCTGGCCGCCGCCTTCTTCCTCGGCGTCGAATCGGCGCTCTATTCCATCCTGACCTATGTCGCCGCCTCCAAGACCGTAGACTTTCTGGTCTACGGCATCGAGGAATTCCATGCGGTGACGATCATCTCTGAGCGGAGCGAGAGCATCCGCCAAGCCATCGTCGAAGGCTTGAATCGCGGCGTGACCGTCTATCAAGGGCGCGGCGGACGCACAGGCGTCAACCAGGAAATCCTGTTCTGCGTGGTCACGCGGCTTGAGGTTGGCCGCGTCAAGGGCATCGTCAAAGAACACGACGCGGCGGCGTTTCTCGTCGTCCATGCATTGGCCGATGCGGAAGGCGGCTTTGTCAAAAGACCGGCGCTGCATTGACTCTGCGATAGCGGGCCGCGCCGCAACCGCGGACCCGCTCTGCTATACTCGACCACATGAAGGCGGATGGGTTTGTCACTGCCGGCGGCAATAGCTCGCGGATGGGCCGCGACAAGGCATGGCTTGAGCTCGACGGCGTGACGATGATTGAGCGGGTGATTGCGGCGTTGCGGCCCGTGACCGCGAGCGTCACGGTCATCGCCAATCGCCCGGAGTATGCGCGACTCCGCCTGCCGGTCGTTGCCGACACGCATCCTGGCGTCGGTCCGCTCGAAGCCATACGGACCGCCCTGGCTCACTCCCGGCAGCCGCGTGTCGCACTGGTCGGCTGCGACCTGCCTTTTGTCACCTCCGATCTGTTCAGGTATCTGCTAGGGGTCGGCGGTGGCGCGCAGGCGGTCGTGCCGCTGGACGCAGCGGGGCAGGTCGAGCCGTTGTGCGCCGTCTATTCGACCGCCGCGCTCGCCCATGTGTCGGCGTTGATTGCCCAAGGCGAGCGCAAGGTGAGCCATCTGTTCGAGCGCATTCCGACCCGTTTTGTCGCCTTCGACGAGCTGCGCCGCCTCGAAGGGGCCGGGCTTTTTTTTGAAAACATTAACTCGCCGGCAGACTATCAAAGGGCGCTGCGACGCCTAAATCTGCCTCATTGAAGGCAAAAGGGCAAAAAAAAGCGGTTTCAGAAAGAAACTCTTGCTTTCACTGCGCCGAATTTCTTATACTGGCGGCTCATAGAAACTCCCCCTCAGACTAGATTGGTGATGAATTGATGATTGGATTGTGGCAAAGTCCGTAAATCGTCGCGCTTGCTGGAGCCCCCACAAAGCATGGTCTGAGAATGCATTATGCAACAGTAGAGGCTAAACATGACTCTGTTTTGTAGGCTCAGTCGAAAACATTATTGGTGTACGCCTCATCGCTCAGAGGACAAGCGGTTGGTGCAAGTCTGTTACGAGTGCGGCGCCGAGCGTCAGGCCCGCGAGCTGCACACCGAAAAACTGCCGGATGGTGTTCATCGCGCGATGGCGACGACGACGAATGACCTCACGCACACGGTTGCCCGGTCGGCGCGGGCAGAGAGACCGCAGCGCCCACCCATTGCCATCGGGCAGGCCGCATTAAGCCGGCTGACACTGGTTAAGTGATAGACGGCGGGGTGATGAATGATGAAGTAACCGGGAGGCTGGATTGTCTATAAGACAATGCTCAGCCGTTTCCTCCCCAGTTCATCATTCATCATTCCCTTTGGTCGGTTTCTTCAGGCCGAACTTTTCCAGGCGATATTGTAGGGTGCGGAACGACAGCCCCAGCAGCTTGGCGGCGCGGGTGATGTTCCAGTTGGTCTGCTCCATTGCCTGAGTGATCAAAGACTTTTCGACCTCATCAAACGAGATGCCTTCGGGCGGCAGCTTGAAGGTGAAGGCCCCGGCGCCGCTCGCCTCCTGGCGAATCTCCACCGGCATATCCTCAACGTCAATCGTATCGCCTTCGCATAACAGGATGGCGCGCTCAATGGCTGACTCGACCTGCCGCACATTGCCCGGCCAGGCATAGTTCATCATCAAGTTACGCGCCGCCGGCGTCAGGCCGCGAATCACCCGGTGCTCGGCGGCGCTGTGTTTGGCGATGAAGTAATCGATCAGCGGCGGCAAATCCGTGCGCCGGTTGCGCAACGGCGGGATGTTGATGGGGATAATGTTCAGGCGGTAATAGAGGTCTTCGCGGAACGTGCCCTCTTTGACCATCGCTTCAAGGTCGCGGTTGGTCGCGGCGATGACCCGCACGTCGACGCGCACGGGCCGCGTGCCGCCGACGCGCATGACCTCTTTCTCCTGCAAAGCCCGGAGCAGCTTGGCCTGCATGCTGATGTTGAGGTCGCCGATCTCGTCGAGAAAGAGCGTGCCTTTGTCAGCGACCTCGAACTGGCCTTTCTTCTGGGTGTGCGCCCCTGTGAACGAGCCCTTCTCGTGGCCGAATAGCTCGGATTCGAGCAGGTTCTCGTTGATGGCGGCGCAGTTGACGGCCTGAAAAATTTCGCCGGCGCGCGGGCTGGCCTTGTGGATGGCGCGGGCGACGCGCTCTTTGCCGACGCCCGATTCGCCGCGAATCAGCACGGTCGAAGACGACGCCGCGACCTTCAGGATCATCTTCTTGACGCGCTCGATCTCCTCGCTCTCGCCGATGATCTCGTCATCAATGCGATTCAAGCGCGACAGCGCGCTCTCGACCACTTTCAACAACTGCTCGCGGTCAATCGGCTTTTCGAGATAATCGTAAGCGCCGCTACGCAGCGCCTCCTTGACCGATTCGACCGACCCATGCGCCGTCATCATCACGACGAGCCGCGACGGGTCGTCACCGAGCAATTCTCTGAGCAGCGTCATCCCGTCCATGCCGGTCATCTTGTAATCCGTCAGCACGAGGTCGAAATTCTGCTCGCGCGCCAGCTTCAGCCCATGCTCGCCGCTCTGCCCCGTGGTCACCTGATAGCCATCGTCTTCGAGGATGACGGTATAGATTTCTCGCTGGTTGCGCTCGTCGTCTACAACCAGAATCTTGTTTCTTGGCATTCGCTATTCTCCCTTATTACTCTCTTCGGCTGCCGGCAGCGTGACGGTAAAGGTGGTGCCGCGATCCACCTGGCTGACGACGGCAATTTTCCCCTGATGCTCTTCGATGATCGTGCGGGTGACGGCCAGGCCGAGCCCGAAGCCCGACTGCTTGGTGGAAAAATAGGGCTCGAAGATTTTGCCGAGCGATTCTTCGCTGATGCCGACGCCGGTGTCGCTGATGCGCACCTCGACCTCGCCGTTCTGGCGGGCGACGCGCGCCGTCAGGTGGCCGCCCGTCGGCATCGCCTGCAAGGCATTGATGGCGAGGTTCGAGATAAAAGACTTCAAGCGCTCGCGGTCGCCGCGCACGCTGGCCGGGCCGCTCTGCTCGTCAATCGTCACCGACACGCCCTGGATGTCGGCTTGCTGGCGCAGCAAGGCCAGCGTTTCTTCGATCAGTTGTCGCAGGTCAACCGTCTCAATCGCGAAGCGCGCCGGCCGCCCGAAATTCAACAGGTCATTGACCAGACGCTTCAAGCGCTCGATCTCGTCTTTGATCGAAGAGAGCAGGTGCGTGAAACGCTCGCGCCGCGCCTCATCTTCCGGCGCGTAGCGTTTGTTGACGTGATCGATGGACAGGTTGATGACGTTGAGCGGGTTGCGAATCTCGTGCGCCACCGACTGGGTCAAGCGCCCGATGACCGCCGAGCGCTCGGATTGGTTCAGGCGCTCTTCAAGCTCGCGCTTCGATTTCAACCCGCTGATCATCTCGTTAAAAGTCGCGGCCAGTTGTCCGACTTCGTCATTGCGCTGCACCGGCACGCGAAAGTCGAGGTTGCCGGCGGCCACCACGCGCGCCGCGGCGGCCAGCTCCTGAATCGGGCGCGTGAAGCGCCAGCCGATCAACACGGCGATGCCGATGGCCAACAGCAACAGGCCGGCGGTCGTCATCAGCCGATAATTCGACAGCTCTTTATTCTTGTCGGAAAGCTTCTGCGAAGCGGCTTTGATCTGGTTAATCGTCGCCCGTTGCGACAGGACGATGACGATCCAGTGCAGCCCCTTGGTGGTCACTAGCGGCAGGTCGTAGGTCTTGGTCAGGCCGCCGTGAATATCAACCTCGCCCTCGACCGGGTCGCCCGGCGACTCCTTGGCGATGGCTTCGTTTGGCACCGCGATATACTCGTTGATCTTCTCGCGCAGCGTGCTGTCTTTGACCTTGCCTTCGCTGTCGGTGACCATGATGTGCTCGATGGCCTGCGGCATCTCGCCCGGCTTGATCGTCTGGTAGAGGTATTCTTCTTTATCGAGGTTCTGCTGCGCGAGGTTGACGGCTTGGTAAAAATCGCCGATCAGGTCGTTGACGGCGGCGGTGACTTGTTGATTCTGGCGCTCGATTTCGACATTGGCGCGCTTCGCCGCCCAGTTGTCGAGCAGGATGACCAGCGCGATAGTCAGTAACAAGAAAGACGCCAGCAGCAGGATCAGCCGCGCCCGAAAGCTCATCAGGAATCTTACTTTGTCACTCATAGGCGATGCCCTGTGGCTTGGATGCCCGAATGGCGGCACCCGTCAACTGCGCCCATCCTCTAGTCGAATCATAGCACACGGCGAAGGAAGGATTTAAGCAGCCCGCGCTCGCACTTGTCGGGGCGCGGCGCGAGCGTTTATAGTTGAGCCCTTCGGTTCGGCTTGTTGAATCCTATGACGAAAAAACTCAAACCCGCCATTCAGCGGCTGCTGGCGCTCTGTCTGTTCTTGCTTGCGGCCAACCCCGCGGCCTTCGCGCAAGCGAAGCCCATCACCGATCTAAAGCCGACCGTCATCCTGATCTCGATTGATGGTTTTCGCAGTGATTACCTGGAGAAATTCGCGCCGCCCAATTTGCGGCGGCTGGCGAAGGAAGGCGTGCGCGCCCGCTGGATGACGCCGTCGTTCCCGAGCAAGACCTTCCCCAACCACTATGCCATCGCCACAGGGCTCTACCCGCAGAATAACGGCATCGTCGAAAACAACATCTACGATCCGGCGACGCGCGTCACCTTCACGATGGACAACCGCCAGGAGGTGCGCAACAGCCGCTGGTGGCTGGGCGAGCCGATCTGGATCACCGCCGAAAGGCAAGGGCAGCACAGCGCGCCGCTCTTTTTTCCCGGCAGCGAAGCAGAAATCAATGGCTATCGCCCGACCTTCTGGAAGCCTTATGACGGCAAGATGCCGAACGAAGCGCGGGTTGATCTGGTGTTGTCATGGTTCGATCTGCCGGCGCGCGAGCGGCCGACGTTGATGACTTTATACTTCAGCGATGTCGATAGCGCCGGCCATGAGTTCAGCCCCGAAGCTCGTGAAACGAAACAAGCGGTCTTCAAGGTTGACCGCGCCATCGGCCACCTGATCGCCGGGCTCAAGGCGCGTGGAATTTTCGAGCGCGTCAACCTGTTGATCGTTTCGGATCACGGCATGGCGACCCAGCTACCCAATCAGATGATCGTCGTGGATAAGCTGTTCGACGCCAGCCTGGCGGAAAAGATTATCTGGACGGGAGAGATCGTCGGCATCTTTCCCAAGGCCGGCAAAGAAGAAGTGATCTACGACGCGCTGAAGGCCGGTTTGCCGCCGCAGGCCAGGGTTTATCACAAGCGCGAGGTGCCGGCGCGTTTCCACTATTCCGACAGCCCGCGCATCCCGCCCCTGCTGGTTTTGCCTGACGAAGGCTGGGTGTTGACCAGTCAACAACGCCTCGCCTCGATGAAGGAGAAGGGCGAGCCCTCACACGCGCGCGGCGGGCATGGATACGACAACCAGTTGCCGTCCATGCGCGCCCTCTTCATCGCGCATGGCGAAGCCATCAAGCGCGACAAAGTCATCCCGGCGTTTGAGAATGTCCAGGTCTACAACATTATGTGTGCCATCCTCGGACTGAAACCCGCGCCCAACGACGGCAATATGGATGCCGCCCGCGCGGTGCTGAACGACCGCCATAGCCCTGGCCGCTGAGCCATCACACCGAAGCTGTTGCATCTGGCACTGTGCTTGCAATTTTCACTGGTCTTGCTGGCAATGGGCTGAAATGTTGACTATTTTGTCCCGCTTTCAGACCAATCTGTAGCAAACGCGCGAGCAAGAAATCAACAGGGAGGAAGGGATTATGGCGACGAAAAAGCAAAGCAGTAAGCGAGAATTGATCGACACTGGCACTGATAAGCGCTACGTCCGACGCGATGAGAAAGGCCGGTTTGACGAGGTTGACAATGTGAGCCGCTCGCTCTCGCAAGATGTCAGGCAACACGCCAAGACCGAGTCAAAGCCCGGACAGGGAGACAAGGGCGACCGGCCTCGCAAAAGTAAATAAGACCGCGTGGCGTCACGTTTGAAGACGTGACGCCACGATTCCCTGCCCTTGCCAATTCCCGCCAAAGCTTCTACTTTAACGGCTATGCAAAAACGCATCGCCGCTCTCTTATCCCTGTTAGTTATGCTCTGTTCGTTTGCGCTGGTGCCGGCCCGCGTTTCGCCGGCGCGGCAGAACGGCCTCGGTGTCTTCGAGGGTCAGGGCGACATCGGCCACGTGCTAAAGCCCGGCCATGCCGTCTATGACGCGGCGAAGCAGGAATACACGATTACTGGCGGGGGCGCCAATATGTGGCTCGATAACGACGAGTTTCACATGGTGTGGAAGCGGATGAAGGGCGATTTCATTCTGACCTGCCGGGCGCGCTTCGAGGGCCGCGGCGTCGAGGCGCATCGCAAGCTAGGCTGGATCATCCGCGCCGGCATGGAATCGAATGCGCCGCATGTGAATGCCACGGTCCACGGCGACGGCCTGACCTCTTTGCAGTTCCGCCGCAGCAAGGGCGGTCCGACCGAAGAGATCAAGTCCGCTGCGCAAGCCGCCGACGTCATTCAGCTGGAGCGCAAAGGCGACGCCTACATCATGTCCGTGGCGCGCTTCGGCGAGCCGTTTGTGACCGCAGAGACAGTTAACCCGGCGCTCGGCGACGAGGTGATCGTCGGCCTCTACGTCTGCTCGCATAACAAGGATGTCGAAGAAACGGCAGTCTTCACGAACGTCCGCGTCACGGTTCCGGCGAGCGCCAGCTTTGTTCCGTACCGCGATTACATCGGCAGCGACCTGGAGATTCTCGACGTTCAGACGGGCGAGCGAAAAGTGATTTATCACACGCCCGACTCGATGCAAGCGCCGAACTGGACGCGCGACGGCAAGGCGTTGATCTTCAACCGCAATGGCCGCCTTTATCGCTTCGATCTGGCCGCGCAGACGCCGACTCTGATTAACACGGACTTCGCCACGCACAACAACAATGATCACGTCCTGTCGTTTGATGGCCGCCGCATCGGCATCAGCCATCACAGCGATAGCGATAACAGTAAATCGATCATCTACACGCTGCCTATCGCAGGCGGCAAGCCGAAGCGGGTTACGCCGCGGGGCCATTCATACCTGCACGGCTGGTCGCCGGACGGTAAGTATTTGATCTACACGGCGGAGCGCAATGGCGACTTCGACATCTACAAGATTCCCGCGGCGGGCGGCGAAGAAGTCAACCTCACACGCACCAGAGGGCTTGATGACGGCTCGGAGTTTTCACCCGACGGCAAGACCATCTACTTCAATTCAGCGCGCGGCGGTTCGATGCAACTCTGGCGCATGAAGCCTGACGGCAGCGGTCAGGAGCAAGTGACCGACGACGAGTACAACAACTGGTTCCCGCACCTCTCTCCCGACGGCAAGTGGATCGCCTTCCTCTCTTTCGGCAAAGACGTAGCGCCGACCGATCACCCATTTTATAAGCGCGTTTATCTGCGATTGATGCCCGTCAACGGCGGCAAGCCGCGGGTGATTGCTTACGTCTATGGCGGCCAGGGAACCATCAATGTGCCGTCGTGGTCGCCCGACGGCAAGCGCCTGGCTTTCGTCAGCAATAGCGATTTGAAATAGTCAGAACGTGGTAAGCGCCGCTGGCGCAACATTCGGATTACAAGGAGAGCTTATGTCAAGAACCTTTCGCCGGTGTCTGGTTGTCTCAAGCTGGCTGATTTCTTTGTCACTGCTGCAAGCCATCGCCCTGGGGCAAGAGGCTTCGGCGGTGATCGCAGGCAAAGAACTGGCGCGCATTGTGCCGACCAGCTTCTACTTTCAAGGCCAGAGCGGCCTGACGCAGATGCGCAATGCGGCGGCAGCGCGGCTCGGCGCGAATCGCCTGGTGATTGCCGGGATGGTCGACACGTCCGGTTATGCCAATGACGTGCGCGCCAGGTACGAAGGCTTTTTGATCACCGATTCGGCGGTCAGCGTCGGCGGCCAGTCGCTCGGCACCGGCGCATATGGCTTCGGCTTCTCATCGGATGGCAAGCTGACGGTCTTCGACATCAGCGGCAAAGAGTTGCTGTCGGTGGCTGCCGCCAGCGACAAGGGCTTGCGGCGTCCGCGCCCGTTGATGATGACCAAGGGGAGCGACGGCATCCGGCTCTATAGCGGTCGAAACTATGTCGTCATCGCGGCCCAGTAGAAGGCCCCACAGCCTGTCGCGGCAATCAGTCTTTGCCGCTCATGCGCGCGAGGCTGAGGATCACCGTCACCAGCTCGTTGGCCTCGACCGGCTTGGCCACATGCGCATCGAAGCCCGCGGTCAAAGCGCGCACGCGGTCTTCGACGCGGGCGTGCGCCGTCAGCGCGATGGCCGGCAGGCGCGAGCCGTGCGCACTGCCGCGTGAACGGATGTTGCGAATCAGCGAGTAGCCGTCTTCGCGCGGCATCTCGATGTCCGAGATCAACAGGTCGGGCTGCCACTCGGCAAGGATGGTCAAAGCCCGCGCCACGGAATCCGCCGCTTTCACATCGGCCTCGCACTGCTTCAGCATGGTCTGTAGCAGAATGCGGGCGTCCGGGTCGTCTTCGACAACCAGAAGTCGCAACCCTGTGAGCGGCGGCGGGCACTCAAGCAGCGGGCTCGGCGGCGGCTCAAACATCATCGCCCGTCTTTCCGCGGTTGAGCGCGCCGAATGGATGATCATCAATGGCAGGCTAATCTTGAAGGTCGCGCCGCGCCCTTCGCCGTCGCTGTAGGCCGCGACGCTGCCACCATGCTGCTCGATCAAGTGACGGACGATGGACAGCCCCAGGCCCAATCCGCCATGCGCCCGCGTGATGCCGGCATCGGCCTGGCGGAAACGATCAAACACGAAAGGCAAAAACTCCGGGCTGATCCCCTTGCCGTCGTCGCTCACGGTCAAGGTGGCCTGCGAATTCTGTCTCTCCAGACGAACCTGCACGCGGCCACCTTTGGGCGTGAATTTGATGGCGTTTGAAAGCAGGTTCCAGACGACCTGCTGCAAGCGCTCGGGATCGCCGGAGACCGGCCCGGCGTGCGGGTCGAGGATGACTTGCAGGCGAATCTCTTTGGCACCGGCAGCCGGGCGGATGACGTCGAGCGCCGCTTCAACGACCGTGGCCAGCTCGACCGGCTGAACGTTCAGCCGCAGCTTGCCGGTGATGATGCGCGAGATATCGAGCAGGTCTTCGATGAGCTTGGCCTGTGACTTGCCGTTGCGCTCAATGGTCTCAAGGGCGCGAGCCGCAAGCTCGGCGTCGAGCTTGCCGCCGCGCAGCATGCTGGCCCAGCCGAGAATGGCGTTAAGCGGCGTGCGCAATTCGTGTGAGATCGTCGCGAGAAATTCGTCCTTCAGACGATTCGCCTGCTCGGCTTCGATGCGTAGCGCCTGCTCGTGGGCGAGCATCTCAGCGCGCTCCTCTTCGGCGTGCTTGCGCTCGGTGATGTCGGTCGAGACCGCGAGAATGCAGGGCTCGCCGCCGACCTCAATGACTTCCGCCGACATGAGCGCCGTGCGAATCTCGCCGTGCCGTGTGCGGTAGACGGCTTCCAGGTTATGGAAGCCCCCTTGCGCTCTGAGCAGTTGCCCCCACTGCTCGGGGTGCTCGCTGGCGACAACGAGATTCAGCTCTGCGGCGGTGCGGCCCAACACTTCATCCCTTGAAAACCCGGTGACGCTCAAAAAACTGTCGTTGGCGGCAATGTAGCGGCCATCACTGATGCGATGGATAGTCATCGGGTCGGGGTTGGCGTTGAAGGCTTTGGCAAAGCGCTCTTCGGATTCTTGCAATCGCGCTTCGGCCTGCTTGCGGTCGGTGATGTCAAAGGCCGCGCCGGCGATGCCGACGATGTTGCCGTCGCTGTCGCGCTTCGGCTCGATGACCAGATCATACCAGCGCGCCGCGCCGGGCAGGGTGGCGCGAATCTCCTGGCGCAAGGGGACACCGCGCTCAATCACTTCGCGCTTCAGTCGCATCAGCACTTCTGCGTCTTCGGCGGGGATCAGGTCGGCGTCGCTTCGCCCCAGATTGCCTTCGGGAAATTCGATGCGATGGGGATAGACCCAGCGGTACTTGAGGTCGAGGTCTTGTTCGAAAAGGGTCAACGGCGCGCCGCTGACCGCGAGCTTGAAGCGCTCTTCGTTCTGCGCAAGCTCGGCATCGGCCTGCTTGTGCTCGGTGACGTCCTGCGCCGCGCCGTGAATGCGAATGAGGCGGCGCTGCTCGTCCAGCACAGGCCGCGAGTAGTTGCGCATCCAGCGCACCTCGCCGCCCTTGCGGATAAGGCGCAGCTCGGAAACCGAAGCCTCTCCCGCCCTGAGATGGTCAAGCTGTTGCTGAACTAGCGGCAAATCGTCAGGATGAATCAGCGTTTGCCAGCCGTGCTGGTTGATCTCGTCTGTCGTATAGCCGGTGACGCGCGCGAACGAATCGGTCGCCCACTCAATCAGCAGCGCGCCTTCCGGGGTCACGGCACAGGAAAAGGCGTAGTCAGCGACCAGCTCAGAAATGATTCTGAAGTGTTCCAGGATTTCAGCGGCTGGCCGGTTATCGTCAATCATTCCGCGCAGACCCATGCTGGCAACGGCGGGTGGGCGTCGCAACCGATATTGGCGAATGCTTTCACAAAGCGTCTCCGCATTTGTATAACGGCTTTGAAGCCAGGTCAAGCGTGAAAGCAAGGCATCAGATTTCTTCGAGCGGCCAGACATCGACGTCGACTGGCCCTCCCGCGTGTAGCAGCGGCTGACCGGCGGGCGTCGGCAAGCCATCCGCTTCGACTATTGAGGAGTGATAGGCCGACAGTTGCGGCTGCTGCAAAGGCCAGGGGCGATGGTGTATGCGGCAGCGGTAGAGTTTGCCGGCGCTTGAGGTATAGAGGCAATAACGCTCGACGAGAAAGAATTCGAGCGAGCCGGGCTCGGCCTGTGGCAGGTCAGGGCCAATCGTCCAGGTGGCGCGGAATTCGGCGGGCGCGGCGGCGTCTTTGCGTGACGCGACGTAGTCTATCGTCTGATCCTTCTGCTCAAGCTGAATCTCGGCCTCGTGGTACGGCAGACTAAAGAAGGCGCGCGCCCCCAGCACGGCCACCAGACTGTTGGCGTCCAACGAGAAGAACCAGACGCCGGGGACGCCATCGATGTAGACATAGGTGCGCACGTTGGTCTCGTGGAAGTCGCTCACCCACGGCAGCGGCGGCACGAAGACCGGGCGCGCGTCGCGCACGGTGAACGGTGTGATGGCGATCCACGCCTGGCCGTCGAACGTGTCGATGTGCAAGCGCTCAGGGATGTGGTGGCGGAGCGCGTCTGTGCGGATCGGCCAGTGCATAAACAGCAGCTTGTCCCAGGATTGGTACATGATCGGCATGCCATCGGGCCGTTCACGCACGGCCAGACGGGCGGCGACATCGGGAGGCGCAGTATCTTTCATGGCTCTGTTTAGGGAAGCGTCCTGGGGTGAAAAGGATTGGAGCGCGAGACGGGGATCGAACCCGCAACCACCGGCTTGGGAAGCCGATGCTCTACCATTGAGCTACTCGCGCTCTACTTTGGCGCAACCAAGTTTTACCACAGGAAATCTGGAGACGGCAAGCATCGGTGTCACCGGTCGCGATTGAGGAGATGTCACTCCTGACCATGCGGTTGGTTTTCGTGGGCGGTCAGCCGGCGGCTGGTGTTGAACGCCAATTCAGCCGCCCGGTTCGCCAGCTCGCGCGTCGCTTCGTTGGCAATGATGAGGTTGTTAATCGCGAACTGGGTTTCTTGACGTTGCGCCTCGATAGTTTCGGCAAGTCGCTCGGATTCCTGACGCTGTGCCTCACGCTGTGCCTCTATAGTTTCGGCGAGCTGCGCGACGACGCCCGCCAGCTTGTCTATGTTGCTGCCCTGTTGATCGATACGCGATTTCAACTCGACCATGTCGGAACTGAAAGTCGCTTGCTGGCTGAGGATGAAATCCATCTGGCGCTGTCGCTCGTCGTCGCTCATTGCCTACACCTCCATTGCCTACACCTCCAGTGTAAGAGAGTAAAGCACAACGATGAAGCGTTTTCAACGGGGGTGATTCTCTGGTTAATCAAATGCCACCTTCACCGCAAGCCCGGCACAGCGTACCGGATGACGAAGAGCGCGGCGAACAGGTAGATCAGCCAGTGCGCCTCGCGGGCGCGGCCCGTCGCCAGTTTCAAGAGCGCATACGAGATAAACCCGAAGGCCATGCCGTCCGTGATGCTGAAGGTCAGCGGCATCAGCACCAGCGTCAGGAATGCCGGCAGCGCTTCGGTGAAGTCATCCCACTCGATGTCGCGCACGGCACGAATCATCAGGCTGCCGACGACGATCAGCGCCGGCGAAGTCACCGGGTAGTAAACAAAGGTGCGGGCGATCTGCTGCCCATCAATCAACACCGTTTCGGGTACCGCATAGCCGCCGCTGATGGCGCGCACCAGTGGCGAAAAGAACATCGCCGCTACAAACAAGCCGGCGACAAAGACGCCAACCAGCCCCGTGCGCCCGCCGGCGGCCACACCCGAGGCGCTCTCGATATAACTCACCATCGTCGTATTGCCGACCATTGCCGAGCCGACTGTGCCGATGGCGTCCGCAAGCAGGGCGCGCCCGACCCGCGGCAGCTTGCCGTCCTCAATCAAGCCCGCCTGCCTGGCGATGCCGATCAGCGAGCCGACCGTATCGAACAGGTCGAGGAAGAAAAAAATGAAGATGATGGCGAACAGCCCTTGCTTGAGCGCGCCGAGCAAATCCAGTTTCAGAGCCGTGGGCGCAAGCGACGGCGGCAGGCTGACGATGGCCTCCGGTCGCGCGACGACGCCGAGCGGGATGCCGACAATCGCCGCGACGACGCCGCCGATGAGAATCGCTCCCTTGACGCCGCGCGCCATCAAAACCAGCGTCACCAGCAAGCCGGCGAAGGCGACCAGTGCCGGGCGGCTTTCGAGGTGGCCGAGCGTGACAAAGGTATTGGCGTCGAGGCGGACAATTCCCGCCCACTCCAGGCCGATCAGCGTGATGAGCAGGCCGATGCCTGCGGCGATGGCCGATTTCAAAGTCTCGGGCACAGCGGCTACAAGTTGCTCGCGCAGTCCGACGGAGGCGGTTGCTACGAAGATGAGGCCCGAAATGAAAACCGCGCCGAGCCCTACCTGCCAGGGCACTTTCATGGTCAGCACGACGACGAAGGCGAAAAAGAAGTTATGTCCCATCGCCGGCGCGACGGCAACCGGATAATTCGCCAGCAGCGCCATCAACAGAGTCGAAAAGGCCGTGATCAGGCAGGTCGAAGTGAAGACCGCTCCCGCATCCATCCCCGCCGCGCTCAGCACAACCGGCTGCACGAAGATGATGTAGGCCATGGTCGCAAAGGTGGTCAGCGCCGCCAGCGCCTCGCCGCGCAGGCTCGCGCCCTGCTCTTTCAGCTTGAAAAGTTTTTCGAGCATTGCGATTCGGGGCCAGGGGCCGGGGGCTAGGGGCGAACAAGGGGCCCGCCAGCATGCTGATTAGCGATTGCGTGCGGAACACTCTGCTCGCTAGTCGCTGGCCCCTATTTCTTCTTCTCTTCTTCGCGCAACCGGGTGATGTGCGGCGCGAGCTTGGCGTAACTGTCGAGGACTTCCTGCTTATGGTTGGGACTGGCAGCGTCGAGAATGACCCGGCGGACCATGACCATCAGCTTTTCGCGGCGGCCTCCGAAGCGGCCCGTCAGGGGGTTCTGCCCGGTCACATCAACCAGCCCTTCGCGCACCCACAGCCAGAATTGCTTCTGGGTCGTCCAGAATTCGTTGTCGTTGGTGCAAACAATCCGCGCTGTCTTTTTCGCCATCGCCTTATTGGGTTTTGGATTTTCATGGCTAGGCGCTTCGCGCCGGCGATTTTGGATTTTGGATTAAGGGAACGTGTATGCGGTTGAGCCGACGGCCTTCTGCTAATCCAAAATCGCCGGCGCGAAGCGCCTAGCCATGAAAATCCAAAATCTAAAATTTATCTGAGGACTTCGGCCACTTTCGCGCCGATATCAGCGGGACTCTTGACGACGTGGATGCCCGCCTCGGCCATGGCAGCCATCTTCTCGGATGCGGTGCCCTTGCCGCCGGCGATGATCGCTCCGGCGTGGCCCATGCGCCGGCCTGGCGGCGCCGTCTGACCGCAGATGAATCCGACCACAGGCTTCTTGACGGTTGCCCGCACGAAATCTGCTGCCGATTCCTCGGCGGTGCCGCCAATCTCGCCGATCATGACGATGGCATCGGTCTCCGGGTCGTCATTGAACAGGGCGAGCGCGTCCACGAAATTCGTGCCGATCACCGGGTCGCCGCCGATGCCGATGGCGGTTGACTGGCCGAGCCCGAGGTTGGTCAGTTGATGCACGGCTTCATAAGTCAGGGTGCCGCTGCGTGAGACGACGCCGACGCGGCCTTCGCGGTGGATGTGACCGGGCATAATGCCGATCTTGCATTTGCCCGGCGAGATGATGCCGGGGCAATTCGGGCCGATCAGCCGGGTGTGGCGGTCGCCCAGGTAATCAAAGGCGCGCACCATATCGACTGCCGGTATGCCTTCGGTGATGCAAACGGCCAGGGCGAGCCCGGCATCGGCAGCTTCCATGATGGCGTCGGCGGCAAACGGCGGCGGCACATAGATGACGCTGGCGTCGGCGCCGGTCTGCCGCACGGCTTCGGCGACGGTGTCAAAGACCGGCACGCCGTTATGTTCCGTTCCACCTTTGCCGGGCGTGACGCCGCCAACGATCTTCGTGCCATAGGCGATCATCTGCTGCGCGTGAAAGGAGCCTTCCTTGCCGGTGATTCCCTGAACGATGACGCGCGTGTCTTGGTTAACCAGTATGCTCAAGCTATTCTCCCGAATTGAATTTCCAGATGCGAGTTCACCGCATCCGAGGAGCTAAAAATATAGCACAGGGATACAGAAGTCAGAAGGCAGGAGTCAGAAGGCAGGAAGCAGTTTCCCAAGCTCCGTTAGGAGCGCGATGTTTATAGTTATCGAGTCGGCTGGTTCTTCAAGCTCCGTAGGAGCGGAATGTTGACATATCGCCCCTACGGGGCCTGGTTCTTTGTTATCCCCGGTGACTATAAACATGGCGTCC
>DATENM010000154.1 GCA_035275065.1 Blastocatellia bacterium | reverse complement strand
GACCGCCACGGCCACGCCGACCAGTACGACGGCGTAGATGTAGAGCAGGTAGAAGGCCGTGACGCCGAGGAGGCCGAACGTGATGAAGACGGGCAGATCGGTACGGCGCACGCGCAGGGCCGACCAGCCTTTGCCGAGGAGAGGGAAGATAATGCCGAGGACGATGGCAAGTACAAGGCCGGCGAGAGCTGCCCGCCAGAAGACCACGGTGAGAGGGGTCAGCCCGAAGGTATCGGTGCTAAGCTTGTAGAACGTGCCAAGGGTCCCCCACAGCGCAGCGGCTGTGAGCACGAGCAAGAGGCCAGTAAGTTGGGGGTTGCGGGGAGTGTCCATTGCGGATTGCGGATTGCGGATTGCGGATTGCGGAAGTAATTGTGCTGATTCAGGTGTGTCGCTGTTCATTGAGCCTTTCCAACCGCCAGCGGCTTCGGCTTGCCCTTTAATCCGCAATCCGCAATCCGCAATCCGCAATCGCCTTTCTGATGTCGCCATGCCAGGTGCCCTCGAAGTTGCGGATCAGGATGTCGGCGTTGGTCAGGCGTTCCCGCGTGACGCGCTCTTCGAGCAGATCGAGGTAAGGCGTTTCGGCGGCGGCGATGCGCTGCAAACCGGCGCGGGCAATTTCAATCGCTTCGCCGGCAATCGCGATGAGTGGCAGGTTTTTGATCGAAGCATCAAGCCCGCGCCGCGCCACGTCCAGCTGAAGCGCCGCATACTCGCCGCGCGTCAGCCGTGGCGCCAGCCGCATGGCTTCTTGCAGCGCCGCCTGGTCGTACATCAAGCCTTTCCAAAAGGCCATCGCCCCCATCACCATCTCGGTCGAGCCACAATCCATGCTGCGCTGCTCGATGTGCGGCTTCAGGCGCGCTTCGGTGAAGATCGTCGTCAGGTGGTCAGTGAAGTCTTGAAAGATTGGCGTCATCGGGCAGCCGCAACCGGCCAGGTACTCGCTGAACGAATGGCCCGCCAGATCAATGTAATCGCCTTCGCGCCGCACGAAGAACATCGGCACACCGGCGACATAATCAACAAACCGCTCGATGCTGAAGTCATCACCGAGACCCACCGGCGACGGCCCCGTGCGGTCGGGGTCGGTGTCGAGCCATGCGCGATAGCGTGTGGATTTGTATCCCGACAGCTTGCCGTTTTCAAACGGCGAGTTGGCAAACATCGCCGCGGCGACCGGCGCCAATCGCGTCGCCAGTTGAAACTTGCGGGCGAGGTCTTCGAGGTCGCTGTAATCCAGATTGACTTGAATGGCTGCCGTGCGGCACATCATGTCCCAGGCGCGCGCGCCGCGCGCTTTCAAGTAAGGCCGCATGATCTGGTAGCGCGCTTTAGGAATCCATCGCTGCTCTCCGCTCTGCCGCAACGGGTCGAAGCCGAGCGTCACAAAGATCAGCTTTTCGACGGCGGCAATCTCAGCCAGCCGTCCGGTGAATTGCCGCAGGCCGCGCTCAATTTCAACCAGCGAAGCCTGCGCCGCGCCCGAAAATTCGACCTGCCCGCCCGGCTCTAAAGTCAGCCTCCCCAGAGGCGACGCGGCGGCGCGGCGGCGCGGCGGCGCGGCGACCGTGGTTCCCTGATCGTATGCTTCTTCTTTCCCCGCGTCCCCGCGTCGCCTCGCCGCCGCGTCGTCGAGCAGAGCTTCGGTGACGTAGCCATGCTCGACGACGCGGCGGCTGATCTGATCGTCAAAGCCGCGGATGACCGCCTGGATTTGTTGCGGGCCGAGGCGTTCGAGCGTGTCGGCAGTGAAGCCGATCAATTCCAGCTCGGCGCCAACCGCCCAGTCACTCGCCGGTCGGCTGCCGGCGGCGAAGAAGCGCGCGAAGTCGGTCGCCGTGTTGATCGCCTCGCCGGGCGCAATCGGTGTGGCCGGAAGGATGAATTGAAATGGCATGGCAGCCTCTCGAAACAATCACCGGCGCGAAGCTAATCGGGACGCAAACTCTATTCGTTATGCCGATGGCATGGCGGCGTTCGCCGTCACGATGCTTGGCTGACCGCCGCCAGCAGGTTAAAGCTGAACTGCTCGGCCTCGTCGTGCCACGTCCGGCGCAACGCGAAGCCGCTATCGCGGGCCATGGCGGCGAGTTGCCCGGCGTCGAACTTGTACGAGTTCTCTGTGTGAATCGTCTCGCCCGCCGCGAACTGAATTTCAAGGTCGAGGGCGCGCAGGCGAATCGTTTGCGGCGCGCGGCTGACCAGATGCATCTCGACGCGCCCTTCGTCCTCGTTATAGACGGCGCGGTGCGCGAACTGCTTGATGTCGAAGTCGCCGCCAAGCTCACGATTGATGCGCGCCAGCAGGTTGAGATTGAATGCCGCGGTCACGCCGAGCGCGTCGTCATAAGCCGGGATCAGGCGGCTTGTCGGCTTCTTCAAATCCGCGCCGAGCAGCAGCGCATCGCCTGTGTCGAGCATTCGGCGCACGGCTCGCAGGAAAGCGCGCGACTCTTGCGCGTCAAGGTTGCCGATGTTCGAGCCGAGAAACAGGGCAATCGTGTGACGGTAATCCTGCTTACTTTTCCCGGCTTCGGCCAGCGCCCCGAGCGCCGTGAAGTAGTCTGCCGCATAAGCCGTGATGCGCAGGTCAGGGTACGACTTCAACAATTCAAGGCTGCTCGATTCGAGGCTGGCCGGCGAGATGTCTACCGGCAGGTAATGCAGCTCGGGCTGGCGCTGCAAGAGCGCATCAATCAGGTAGCGCGTTTTTTCGGCGCTGCCGCTGCCCAGCTCGATCAAGCGCGCCGGGCCGCCCGCGGCTTCAATGATGGCCTCGGCATGACGCCTGAGGATGTCGCTTTCGGCGCGCGTCAAATAATATTCGGGCAGGCGGCAGATGGCTTCGAAAAGTTTAGAGCCGAGGTCGTCGTAGAAGTATTTCGGCGGCAGAGCCTTTGGCCGGGCAGTCAATCCGGCGCGCACGTCGGCGGCGAATTCGTCGGCTGCGCTGTCGCCGACCAGTCGATGAACGGTCAGGCGGTGAGGCGCCGCGGCGCTCGGGTTAGCGGACATTCAACTTTCTCCTCACTGACTCCATCCAATCAGCAACTAACTTCGCTGCTTTGTTCAATGCTATATTAGTTTCGCCAGCGTGCCAACCACGCGGCGGGCGATTGGAATCTGCATCGCATTTGTCGAAGACACGAATAAGGAGAGGCTCTGATGGCTCGTACGTTTGACGTGGACGCGGTCGCCGACCATATGCGCCGGTCGCGCGAGTTCACCCGCGCGATGTTTGACCTGGTGATTGCCGAAAGCGACCTGCGCCGCCCGCCCGCCGACGGGTTTCGCCCCATCCTCTGGCACCTCGGCCACGTCGGCGCCTTCGAGTCCTATTGGGTATTGCAGCGCATCAAAGGCGACCCGACCTTTGCGCCGCGCTATGACGCAGTCTTCGATCCCATTAAAACGCCGCGCGAAGACGCCAACAACCTGCCGCCCATTTCCGAGATCGAAGGCTATCTCGACCGCGTGCGCGAAGAGGTGCTGGGCTTTCTGCATTCGATTGATGATGACCTGTCGCAGCCGCTGCTGCGTGACGGCTACATCTTCAATCTGATCATCGAGCATGAATATCAGCACCAGGAGACGCTTGCTTACCTGCTGCAACTGCTCGCGCCGGAATTGAAAACAGGGAGCAGGAGGCAGGAAGCAGGAGGCAGGAAGCAGGAAGCAGGAAGCAGTTCAGTGGTGGGCAGTTCAACGGATGCAGAATGCCGCACCCTGCCTCCTGCCTCCTGCCTCCTGCCTCCTACTGAGGCCCCAGCGGCTGACATGGTTTACATCCCTGGTGGCGCGTGCGAGATCGGCTCGCGCGGTTACCCGTTCGCTTATGACAACGAACAGCCGCCGCACATCGTCGAATTGAATAGCTTTCGCATAGATCGTTACCCGGTGACCTGTGGCGCGTATGCCGAATTCATTGCCGCCGGCGGTTACCGGGCGCGCGCGCTGTGGGACGATGCCGGCTGGGCGTGGAAAGAAAAGAATGAGGTGCGCGCGCCGCTCTACTGGTCGCGCAAAGACGACGGCGCGCCGTGGCGCGTGCGCGAGATGTTTGCAGAGACCGCGCTCTGCCCCGATCATCCGGTGTCGGGCGTGAACTGGTACGAGGCGATGGCTTATGCGCGCTTCGTAAGCCGTCGTTTGCCGACAGAAGCCGAGTGGGAGAAAGCGGCGTCGTGGGATGCGGCGGCGCAGACGAAGCGCCGTTTCAGTTGGGGCAATGACCCGGCCCGCGCAAGCGTTGCCAATTACAACTTCGCCCGCTGGGGGACGACGCCCGTGACGCTGCACGCGCAGGGCGCGAGCGCTTATGGTTGCGTCGACATGAGCGGCAACGTCTGGGAGTGGACGGCGACGGTCTTCGACGGCTACCCAGGATTTGCCGCCTATCCTTATCCAGAGTATTCCGAGCTATGGTTCGATGGCGACCATCGCGTGTTGAAAGGCGGCTCGTGGGCGACACGATTGCCGCTGATGCGGACTTCGTTCCGCAACTTCTGGCGTCCCGGTTTCCGCATGGCCTTCGCCGGTTTCCGCTGCGCGGCGGACGCCTGAGTCGCAGAGGTTAGCGGCCTTTGAAGCGCGGTGGGCGGCGCTCCATAAATGCCGCCATCGCTTCGCCGAGGTCTTCAGATTGCAGAAAGGCCGAGTTCCAGACCGCAACGTATTCCAGCCCATCTTTCACAGACTTGTCGGCACAGTAATTCATCACGCGCTTGATGCCCTGCACCACCAGTGGCGGGTTGGCCGCAATCTCGCGGGCCATGCCGCGCGCCGCGTCCAGCAAAGCTTCGGGCGTTTCGTAAACTTCGTTGACCAGATTCATCGCCAGGGCGCGCGCCGCGGCAATGTCTTTTCCAGTCAATGCCAGCTCGCGGGTGTTGCCTTCGCCGATGATGCGCGGCAAGCGTTGCAGGCTGCCGAGGTCGGCGACGATGGCCACCTTCACTTCGCGCAGACTGAAGCGCGCCTCTTTCGAGCAGAGCCGCACGTCACAGGCAGCGATCAGATCGAGCCCGCCGCCGATGCACCAGCCGCTGACCGCCGCGATGACCGGCTTGCGACACGCCTCGACGCGGTCGAACGCCTGCTGCATTTCTAAAACCATGTCGAGCATCGCCGTGCGCTCTGCCGCCGGGCGTGCGCCATCAACCGGCTGGGCGAGATTGCCCATCATCGCCGCAAGGTCTAAGCCGTAGCTGAACTGTTCGCCCGCGCCGCGCACGATGATGGCGCGCACCGCTTCGTCACGATCTAAGCGGGCAAAGAGGCCGGGCATCTCGCGCCAGAAGTCCGGCCCCATCGCATTGCCTTTGCCCGGCCCTGTCAAAATGACTTCGGCTACGTGGTCGCTCTTTTCAAGGCGGATGGCTTTGTATTCGTCGCTCATCGCAATCGCTCCTCGCCGCTGATTTTCAGCGCAAGGCTGACGCAATCCGAAGGCAGTGTCAAGCGCGCTAGCAGAGTTCAAATCAAGGTTCAGCCTTTGAACCAGTATTTGGTCTTCTGCGCCCATTCGCTCTTCGGGTACTTGCGGTGCAGCAGGTCGTAGGCCTGCTTCGACATGGCGCCGGTCTGGTCGTTGGCGCAGCCGTAGCGTGTCGAGCGTACTGCCAGGTGCAAGGCTTCGGGAGCGCGCGGGTCGTCGGGCTTGAGATTCGCCCACTTGATGGCTTGGGCGCAGAGATAATTTGGCGCGGTGCCGAGCGCGGCGAGCCGCTTCCACTCGGCGCTTGCCGCCGTCTTCTGCGCGGCGGTCAGAAAGAGCGGCGCGGGGCTGGTCTTGGCAGCCTGCTTGATCGAGGGATTATCTGGATCAGCCGGGCGGCCATACTCACACCACCAGTTGTCGCGGTAGTCGTCAATCTTGTCGAGCGTCACCGTGCGGCCCGTGCCCGGGTCAACGTGTGGCCGCGTGCCGGGAAATTTCAGGATTAGGTAGACGGCGGCGAACTTCTTCGCCGGCTTGTCGGCGGCGGCAACGTAAGCGTCAAGCAGCTCTTTCAGCTCAGGTGCGAGGCTGGCCGCCACGGGCGCCAGCTCGTTTGCCGTCGCGTCGTCGTCCAACAGCGCGGCGCGCACCCAGGTGGCCAGCGCCAGCTCGCGCCGCAGGTGCGTTGCCAGGGTCGTGTTGGTCGCCGCCGCTTTCAAGACCGCGAGCGGCATCGCTTCGTTCAAGGCGCTCGCCGCGTCCGCATCCCAGCTCAGCTTGTTGCGCGCCGACTGCTTCGGCTTATCGGCGTAGTCGCTCATGTCCGCCGGCAACTCTCTGCCGTCTTCGTCATAGCTGAAGCCCGCGGGCACACGCTGCGCGTACTTCAAGAACTCGTCGAGGTTGGCCGCGACTTTCATGCGCAGCGCCATGAATTGATTGAACGCCGATGGCGGCAACGTCTGAGCGTTCGCCGCAAGCAACGCGTCAAGCGCGCGGCGAGCCTCGTCGCGGCGGCCCGCTTCGATGTTCAAACGAAGCGCGTGATAGCTTACAGAAGCGAACGCCGGCGAGCCGGACTTGATTTTAGTTGCGGCTTCAAGGAGCGCGGCGGCCTTCGGGTGCGCGGCGCTGACTTTGGTCAACGCGGCGACCAGCCACGGCGTCGAAGCCGTCTTCTCCCATCGCTGCACGGCGTGTTCGAGCGCGGCGGCGTCTCGCACCTGAAAGGTCAGCGCCCAATCGCTCAGATCATCGTTGTGAACCGCAGCCGGCAGCTTGTCGAAGGTCTTCTTGTTCTCTTCGGTCTCATCTGCGTCGCCCACCAGCCGGTCGAGCAGCTGCGTGTAATCGATCATGCTCTGCTTGAAGGTCGCACCATTGCTCTTCCTGAGCAGGTCGGCGGCAAGCTCCTTCAATCGCTCTTCGGGCGCGAGCCGCAGGCGCACATAATTCAACAGGCCGCGCGCCGACGGATGAAGGGCGCTCTCGCTCTTGTCGGCAATCACTTTGCGAAGCTGCGCCTCGGCGCGTCCGAGCGTCGCTTGATCGGCCACGCCCGCCCCGCCGCTCAAAGTGGCTTTGCGAATCAGCGTGCGCGCCACCAGGTAAGGCGCCAGCGCCCGCCACGGCGATGCGCTGTCGGAGGCGATAGCGTTGAACTGCGATTCGGCTTGATCGAAGTTACCAGTATAGAAATTGGCGGCGGCGATCTGATAGGCGCGGTTGGCGCGGATGGTTGGCGACGCTGAGCCTTCAGCGGGCGACGGCAACGCTTCGCCCTTTTCGCAAGTGGCGAAGACTTGATCCTGCGTGGCGACCCAGTCCTTTGCCTCCGGACTGGCCGGGCCATATTTTTCAATCAGCCGGTTGAGCGTCGCCGCGGCGTTCTTGAAGCTGTCGGCTGTACAGTTCAGATAATTCAAGTAGAGGTCTTTCTTCTCGACCGCGCGAAAGACGCCGATCTCTGGCCTGGCGGCAGTCGTCACTTTGGCGCGCGCGTCGAGCCAGGCTTTCGGCCAGTCTTCGCCGGCCGCGTCCCAGGTCTGCGCCAGGCGGTCGTCCCACACCGCGGTCACGGCTTTCTGCTCGGCGGCGTCGAGCACCGCGCCCGCGAAGTAACGATAGGCAACCACCAGGTAAGAGCGCGCATAGGTCGGCTGCATCACGCCAAGCTCGCCGGCGGCGAATTTAGTAAGCGGAAAGTCCGGGTGCTTTTCATAGGTGAAGACCTGGCGCAGCACGAACGGGCCACAGCCTTGAGCCGGGCGCGTCGTCAGCAGAATACCAACGGCCAGCAGAATAACCAGCAGGATTCGCCAATCAAAAAATCGCTTAGTCACATTCATTACTTTTCCTGAACCTCGCGGATAATTTGCCCGACGCTTTCGGCAGACCAGGGGCGCGGGTTGAAGACATAGACGCGGCGACCGGCGGGCAGCCCGTCAATCGGTTCGTCGGTCGAGATGCCGAGGCTGTGGCGGGCAAGCGGAACGCTGAACGGGTCGCCGGCTTTCAGTCGCATCCGGATGTTTTCGCGGTCGGCGCCCATGCGAAACAGCATCGGCACGGCTTCATCAATCGGCAGGTCGGCGACCCAGTTGTCGCCATAGCACCACGACGCCAGCGCCGTGATCGATAGCCGCACCGCCTTTGGCAGTTGCCCTCTGAGATCAACGAGCAGGGCGCGGTAGAAAGGGCGCTCTGATGTGAGCGCGTCGAAATCGATCTGCACGGCTTCGACGTTTTCGCCGCCGGCCAGCCCGATGAGTTCGGCCACGATGCGGCGGCGCTGCTCGTCTGAATAGAGCGGGCGATTGCCGGTTTCAATGCGTGCGACGGCGACGCGACGTGTGCCGGGCGCAAGCCGCAGCGGCTGCAAGCGCGGGCGGATGATGGTGCGGTCGCCGCGCAGGCGAATGGTTGCGGCCAGATAGGCGACGCCAGTTGCTTGCGGGTTGATGAAGCGCAAATCTTCGGGGCGCTCCCAGGCCCACAAGATGACGCGCGGCAGATCGCTCAAGCGGTCATCGACTGAGCCGATGGAAGCATGGCGGATCGTCGCAAGTGCCGCGGGCCGCCACCGCAGAGCGAGCAGCGCCGCCGTCACGGCGAGCGCCGCGGCCAGGGCACTGAGGATAACGACACGTTTTATTCGCTGCGGGGCCATGCCTGTTTCGTCGTTGACGCCGCCAAGTATAAGCAACCGCGCTGACGAAGGAAAGCCGCCGCCGTCGCGCATGAGGATCGTAGGGATTATGGGATGCAGAAAGGTGTGATAGCTGTGATGAATTCACCACTTCCGCACATCACGTGCGAGCGAACCGAAACCGTTGGGGAATAGTTGCTCAAGCAGATTCAAGTTTTGCGTTAGCCGCGTTGCTTCTTGGACAGCGCGCGCTGTTGCCATCGCAAGCGGAGGACGCGCCGTCATATACACAGCTCGCTTGAGTTGCAATTTGATTTCACGAAGGGTGGCACCGAGCCTTTGCGTTAAAGCCGCTTCGGTTGCTTGCGGGTCAGTGCCGCAGAGATACCAGGCTTCGATTGCCGGCACGGCCAGCCCAATGGCCGTCTTGACGGGCAACCGTCCGGCAATGGGCTGAAGGCGCATCTGGGTTTGCGTTATGGCCGTGCGCAACAGACAAACTTTACAGAGATCGAGCGCCCCATCCGGCTCATCATGCGCGCGTTCGTGAACAGGCGAGTTGTCCGAATCCACGACGACCACCAGCGAATCGGCGTTCGTGCGATAGTGCAGATGTTTGAGGACGTTTGGCAAAACATCGAGCACCGCCGGCCAGCCGGGAGGAAAGAGCAAAGGGAAAGCCATCCTCTCTGTTTGCTCACCGAGTAGCGCATCGACGAGAATGCGGATGGCGGCGGCGTCCGCAGGCGATTCGCTAAGGATGGCGAGCTTCATGGCTGCGCGGGAACTCCCCCAAGAATGCCGCTGTACCAGAGGTCGCTCAACCTTGCGCCTTCCAGTATCTCGTCAATGTTGTCCTGATCCGACAGCCGCTCGAACCGCGCCTCTTGCCCGATCTTCTGGGCAATGACGATTTCTTCGGGGTGGTCTTTGAACAAGTCGAGCAGGTAGGGCGAATGTGTTGTCGCAATGACCTGCACCGGCTCGCGCTTCTCACCAAAGTCCGCCGGGTAGCTTAATCGATAGAGCGCATCACGCACATCACGCAGCAAGCGCGGGTGAATGCCGCGATCCGGCTCTTCGATGCAGATGATTGGTGCCGGGTCGGGGAGGTATGCGAGCGTGAGCAAAGCAAGCGCGAGGAGCGTTCCTTGTGAAAGTTCAGAAGCCGGAATCTTGTGATGTCCCTCACGCTTCCGCAGTCGGATAGAGCGGAACCCGGCCTGCGGTGTGTCAAACAGGATGCGATCATATTCTGGCAACCACCTGCCTAATTCCTCATTCAATGCCTCGAATCTCTCTGGCGCGTTGTCACGCAGGCGGTCAAGCACACCGGCTAGATTAGCACCATTAGAATCTAGGGTCATGCGCGGCACAAGCTGTGTAGGTGTTGCTATTGCTTGGGCGTCAAAAGAATAGACGCGAATAGCTTCTAAGATCTGATCCAGCTTCAGACGATACTCAGATCGCAGTGGATAATTGCGAGAAGGAAATGGATGAGAAAACCATGTCGCAACCGTCTGCGCCTCCCCCAATGATTTGCCCCAATTAATGATGACCTCAACAGCTTGTTCTGTTGGATTGATCCCGGCGGTAATTATCTTCGAATAGTCTACGCTCTCAAGATTCCCAACCGCTTGCAGCGCCTGCATCGCGGTGCTCTTGCCGCTGCCATTCGGGCCGACGATCAGCGTGAATTGACTCAAGGGCAGCTTCGCATCGCGCAGGGCCTTGAAGTTCTTGAACTCGACCGACTCAATCATCATACGATTGCCTCTGGGTGTTGGCGTTCTGCCAGCAATTATACTCGCCTTGATGCGCCTGACCAGTGGCGCCGCACGACTTTGCCTTTCGCCGTGGCGAGCCACTACAATGATGTTGCAGATAGCCGAGCCGGCTGACCGCGCCGACGCTCGCGGCAGACGGGGCGATTCCCACTTTACGACATGCCGAAAAAAGCGCACAGACAACGCATCCTGACGCGCAGTTTCATGTCATTCATGGATAATGACCTGACGACGGCGGCAGCGGCAGTCTCTTACTTCTCGATGCTGACGCTGTTTCCGATGCTGCTGCTGCTGCTCACCATCGGCAACCACCTGCTCGGCCCGGCGACCGTCGAGAAGTACATCATCGGCCAGGTGCTCGCCTTTCTGCCGGGAGCGCAGAGCTTCGTGCGTAAGAACCTCGAATCGATCAGCAACATCTCGACGGGCGTCATCGTCAGTTGCGTCACCGTCATGCTGTGGGCGGCGTCGTGGATGTTCACGGTCATCGAGAAAGCCTTGAACCGCGTCTGGGGCACCTACCCGCGCGCCTTCCTGCGCGGGCGCGCATGGAACATCGCCGTGATGGGCTCGATCTTCGCGCTGCTCGGCGCATCGGCCTTGTTCACCGCCTTCGTCACCGGCGCGCAGGCAGCGGCACAGCGCATCCCGCTAAAGCTCGGCCCGTGGATCACGCCGTTTTCCGAGTTCGCCTGGCAGATGGTCTTTATCCTCGTCAGCCTGGCGGTGACCGTCACGCTCTTCACCTTGCTCTACAAGCTGCTGCCGAATACGCATGTGCCGTTTGTCGAGGCGCTGACCGGCGCGGTGCTGGCCGGGGTCTTGTGGGAAGCGGCCAAGTTCGGCTTCGCCTACCTGCTGCCTTACTTTCACTACGACCTGCTGTATGGCTCAATCGGCGCGGGCGTGGCGCTGCTGTCGTGGGTTTACCTGTCGAGCGTGATTATGCTCTTCGGCGCGCAGTTCACGGCGCTGGTGCATCGCGACCACCTTTACGAAGCGTCGCACAAGAAACCGCCCGACAGCACCGACGACCTTCCCGCCGAAGAGGTGAAGCTCGAAGGATGAAAGGCTTTGACGGGGTGACGTGGCGACACGGGAACACGGCGAGAGAGCCGCATTGAATCTGTCGCCGCGTCACCCCGTTGTCGCGTCGCCGCGTCACAGACATGCTGGTTTCCGATTTCGATTACGAGCTGCCCGAACGATTGATCGCGCAGGAGCCGGCGGCGCGGCGCGACCAGTCGCGGCTGCTGGTTGTTGAGCGCGCGGCGCAGGCGTTCGACGATACGAGCTTCGATCATCTGCCGGAGTGTCTGCGCGCCGGTGATGTGCTGGTCTTGAACAACACGCGAGTCTTTCCGGCGCGGCTCATCGGCAGGCGGCTTAGGAAGACATCACGCGGCGAGACGATTCTCGGCGGGCGCGTCGAGATTTTTTTGACAGATCGCCTGGAGCCGCTCGTCTGGGAAGCCTTGGTGCGGCCCGGCAGACACTTGCTGCCCGGCGCTGAAGTTGAATTCGCGCGCGGCAAGCTCACCGCCGAAATCGTCGAATGGCGCGAGCATGGTCGCCGCATCGTGCGCTTCCATGCCGCGGGCGATTTTGACGAGATCATTGATCGCATCGGGCGCACGCCGCTGCCGCCTTACATCAAGCGCGACGAAGAAGACCGCCTGGATCACGAGCGCTATCAAACGGTCTACGCCCGCGAGCGCGGCGCGGTGGCGGCGCCGACCGCCGGATTGCACTTCACGCCTGAGCTGCTTGAGCGCATCCGCGCTCGCGGCGTCGAAGTCGTAGAGATTACGCTGCATGTCGGCTACGGCACATTCCAGCCCATCCGCGTCGAGCGCGTCGAAGCGCATCGCATCGAAGCCGAGCGCTACGAGATCAGCGAAGCGGCGGCGGCGGCAATCAACCGCGCGCTCAAAGAAGCCCGCCGAGTGATCGCCGTCGGCACGACGACGACGCGCGCGCTGGAATCGGCCTGCCGGTGCGACGCGGGGACGCGGCGACACGGCGACGCGGAGAGAGAAAACAAAGAAGCAGAGGAGCAAGAAATCATGGGAGCGGCAGACTCTTTCCTTCGCCGCGTCGCCGCGTCGCCGCGTCCCCGCGTCGCGGCTGGCGCGGCGACGACGGAGTTGTTCATCTATCCCGGCTTTCAATTCCGCGTCATCAGCGGACTCGTCACCAACTTTCATCTCCCGCAATCGTCGCTGCTGATGCTGGTGTCGGCCTTCGGCGGGCGCGACTTGGTGTTGCGGGCGTACCGCCACGCGGTCGAGCGCGACTATCGCTTCTACAGCTACGGCGACGCGATGCTGATTATCTAATTAGCGAATCTTTCGCCGCGGCGCGAGCGTAGTCGCCATTGCAACGCAAATCTCACAACACCGGAGTCCGCGATGAAGTTTAACTGTCCCGCTTTGACTGCTCTTTTATTGATCCTCGCGCTCGCGCTCGCGGGCGCAGCGCAACACAAGGCGAAGCCTTCCACGCGTCCGAGCCATACGATTGCCGACCCACGGCGTGACATCCTTGGGCTGAGTGGTCTGATCTCGCGGCTGATGAGCGAAGGTGACGTGCAGGGATTATCTATCGCCTGGATTCGTGATGGGAAGGTCTATTGGGCGAGCGGCTTCGGAGTCAAGAACGCCGGCACGAAAGAGATTGTTGATTTAAGCACGATGTTTGAAGCGGCGTCACTGAGCAAGCCGGTCTTCGCCTATGCGGTGTTGAAGATGGTCGAACGCGGCGAGCTTGATTTAGACACGCCGCTGTCGAAATACCTACCGGCTTACATTGAAAATGACGAGCGCTTGAACCTGATCACCGCGCGCCGCGTCTTGAGCCACACCACAGGCTTTCCGAACTGGCGACCCGAAGGCAAGCCGCTGGCCATCATGTTCACGCCGGGCGACCGCTTCAGCTATTCGGGCGAAGGCTTCGTCTACCTGCAAAAAGTGGTCGAGCATCTGACCGGCCAGCCGTTGAATGAAGTGATGCGCAAAGAGGTCTTCGCGCCGCTCGGTATGCAAGACAGCAGCTACGTCTGGCAAGACCGCATCGCCGCGCAGATGGCCGTCGGCCATTCGCAGATGGGCAAGCCCCTGCCGCAGAACAGGGGCCAGCAAGCGAACGCCGCCGCCAGCCTGCGCACGACGCCGAGCGATTACGCCCGGTTCGTCATCGCGGTGATGAACGGCACCGGCTTGAAAGAAACGACCGCGCAACAGATGTTGACGCCGCAGGTCAAGCTCGACGAAGGCTGCGTGAACTGCCTGAATCGCAAGCTGCTGAAGCCGTCGCCGTCTTTGGCGTGGGGGCTCGGCGTCGGGCTGCAACACACAGCGCAGGGCGACGCCTTCTGGCACTGGGGCGACAATGGCGGCTTCAAGGATTATGTCGTCGCCTTCAGCAAGCCGAAAACCGGCGTGATCATCTTTACCAATAGCGACAACGGGCTCGGCATCATCCCTGAGATTGTTAAAGAGGCGATGGGCGGCGATCAGCCGGCTTTCAGTTTGCTGAACTATGAAGCGTACAACTCACCTAGCCGCCGCCTGCGCCGCAGCATTGAGCAGGTCGGCGTCGAAGCCGCCATTCGCCAGTTCCGCGCCGACTGGCGGCAGCACCCCGACAGCTTCAAGGTGAACGAAGGCGCGCTGAACAGTCTCGGTTATAGCTATTTGCGCTCGAAGAAGATCAAAGAGGCAATCGAGATTTTCAAGCTCAACGTCGAGGCGTTTCCGAATTCATCGAACGTCTACGACAGTCTCGCCGAAGCCTACATGGAAAACGGCGACAAAGCGCTCGCCATCCAGAATTACAAGAAGTCCATCGAGCTGAACCCTGACAACGCCAACGGCGTCGAGATGCTGAAGCGGTTGGAGCAGAAGTAAGCGCGTTTGGTTGCGCACGATTTAAACGCCAATCTTAAGAAAGCCGTGCGGCAGGGGCACAGGTCGTCTGTTAAGGTCAGTGGTATACCAAAGGCGCAAGGCTCATAGCCCTGCGCGAACACTTCCCGTCAAATTCGAGTTTTCTCCAAAATACAATCTGTGTTAAAACACAAGGTCTACGCAGTAACCTCATACTTCGCAGGCTGAGTTAGTTTATTCTCCGGTTGATCTTCGAAATAGTAAGGGTATTTTGCTTGGTCCCTGTTGGTTTAGTGGATAGAGTCAAGGTGACGTAAACTTATGAATAGGCAACGGCCCAAAATGTTTATTGGCTCGTCATTGGAAGGGCTAGAGATTGCCAAAGCGATACAGGCTAATCTTGATCATGAATGTGAAATAACCCTGTGGAGTCAAGGAGTTTTCGGACTCGGAGAGGGAACCTTAGAAGCACTGGTCGAGAAACTAGGCGAGTTTGATTTTGCGAGCCTTGTACTGACACCTGATGATTTAATCAAGAGTAGAAAGGGATCAAGTCCTTCTCCGCGTGATAACGTTTTGCTTGAACTCGGCCTGTTTATTGGACGACTTGGTCGTAAAAGAACATTCATTGTTTACGACCGTACAGCTTCTTTACGGCTGCCTTCAGACCTAGCAGGAGTGACGTCGGCTACCTTCCAGCCGCACCTGTCTCAAAACTGGCAGGCTGCTCTTGGGGCAGCTTGCACGCAAATAGAAAGAGCAGTGAGAGGACTTGGGATTCGTCCGCATAGTCTCGGAGAGACTTCTTGCAAAGCTGAGATTTATTACCACAATCGCGGTTTTACAAAAGAGCAGGCGGATTCGGTAGTAAAAAAGCTCCATGCATACGGAATCAAATCTACCCTCCTTGAACATGCAATTCCAGATACCCCAGATGCGGTCTTTATAGGAAGCTATGTGCGTGCAGCAGACGCACGGTTTGTCCTTAGCTTATTGCCTTATGAAGTCAAGTATTTGTTCCGGCCAGATTATCCGGAATCGGCGGGTGGCGACTCAAATGGCCTTAAAATCGGGATAGGCTACCTCTCTTATTATAGTACCGAGGACCGCAGTCCGCGCTCGCAACCCGTGCGGATTACAAAAGGCCAGCTTGCCGAGCTGAAAAACCCTCAGAAGACAGATACAGAATTTCAGTGTCTCTTGCATCGAATTACAAAAAGCTCCGACATGATCTAGAATTGTCTGTTAGTGCATCAGCGGATATTCACCGTACGGAGACTTGCGCGGACGCGGTGATAGTTCTGTTGCGCTGATGGAATCGAAACAGTAACAAATAACGGAGGAAGGATGAGCGAATCGACAAACCTGCCTTTCAATTTTGGGGGGCTTGACGAAGAAGCAGCCGACTTTGACAAAGCGAAGGTATTAATTTGGCCGGTGCCATTTGAGAAAACGGTGAGCTATGGCGTAGGAACAAAAGATGGACCGCAAGCGATAATCGCGGCTTCTCGGAATATGGAGTTATTCGACGAGGAGGTTGGCGGAGAGACTTCTCAGATTGGTATTCATACGCTTACAGCTACCGACGCCGACAGAGAACCAGATGAAATGATGCGGGTGCTTTACCAGGAAGCAAAAGAACTACTTACGCTGGACAAGTTCATTTGTATGCTGGGGGGAGAGCACTCCATTTCTGCTCCAGTAATCAAAGCACATAAGGAAAGGTATGCTAATCTATCAGTGCTTCAGATAGATGCACATGCAGATCTTCGTGATCAATATGATGGAACCCCACACAGCCATGCATCAATTATGCGTCGCGTCGTGGAATTTTGTCCGGTGGTTCAAGTTGGCATTCGGTCATTATCCTCTGAAGAGGCGAGAGTGATTCCATCTCTGCCAACAAAGATATTCTTTGCGAAGGATATTATCGGTCGAACAGACTGGATGGATGACGTAGTCGCAAGCCTTACTCAAGAAGTCTATCTGACGATAGATGTCGATGGATTCGACCCTAGTCTTATTCCTACAACCGGGACTCCGGAACCTGGCGGACTCATGTGGTATGACGTCGTCTGGTTACTCCGCAAGGTTGCCCGAAACCGGCGCATTGTTGGCATGGATATCACCGAACTCTCAACCTCACCTGACAACCCCTCTCCGAGCTTCTTAACCGCAAAGCTTATTTATAAAACGTTGGGATACATTTTTCACGACCTGGTTCCCAAAATCGTTACTGGACACGCTTAAGCCCGTTGAATGTAAAAGGCGTCCGGTCGTGAATCACACGAATGTACACACATAGAGATCGGTTAGACGATTAGTGATGATTCGCAATCAATCAGGATCAGAGGAAAGCAGAATGGGTAAATTGAGATTCTTTATCGCCGCCTTTGTCGCCGCCCTCGTGTTTGCGGCGGCTTGCTCGAAGTCGAACGGTGGCGGCAACTGGACGCCGCTCGACACCGGCACCTCGGATGCCTTCTTCAGCATCAACTTCGTCAACGAAGATGTCGGCTGGCTCAATGGCCAGACAGACCGAGGCTATGTGCCGCCCGAAGACGCCGGCAACGAAAACGCCAACGCGAATGCTAACAAAGCGCCCAAGCCCAAAGCCGCAGGCAAGAAGCCCGAAGACCCGCTCAAGGCGAATCAAGGGTTCGAGGTCCTGCACACGACCGATGGCGGCGCCACCTGGAAAGCGATCCCCGATCAGTTCAAGTACAAGATTCGCCAGGTCTGGTTCGCAGACCCGCAGGCCGGCTGGGCGCTGACGATTGACCGCGACATCCTGCACACCGCAGACGGCGGCGCGACCTGGGCGATGCAGCGCAAGGCCGGCAAGATCAAGTTGAAGATCACCGGCTACAAGCCGCCGGAGATGGAACAGCCGGAACAGCTCGACAACCTGCGCTTCATTGACGCGCAGCACGGCTGGGCCTGGGGCGGCGGGCGCAAAGACGAGTACACCGAGCAGCCGGGCACATTTCTGATCACCACAGACGGCGGCCAGCACTGGAACGAAACGCCTTTCCCGTTCGAGCAGGCGGTGGCCTGGATATTCTTCCTCAACCCGCGAACGGCGTGGGCCAGCACCGACAACGGCGGCTTTTATAAGACCAATGATGGCGGCCTGAACTGGGAGAAGGCGACGCGGCCGGCGGGTGATCTGGTCTATCGCAGCATCTTTTTCGCCGACGAGAACAACGGCTGGGCCGTTGGCCGCAGCGGGCGCATGGTGCGCACACGCGACGGCGGCAAGACCTGGGAAAAGCTCTATCAGGTGAAAGACGAGTTCAAGATGCGCGCCGTCTATTTCATCGACCGCAAGCGCGGCTGGGCCGTCGGCGACAATGGCAATGTGCTTTACACCGCAGACGGCGGCGACGAATGGCTAACGGCGACGACGCCCTTCCCGGCGCGGTTGCTGCACGTTGTCTTTGCCGGCGAGCGCACGGGCTATGCCGCCGGACTGGACGGCACCATCTGGAAGTACGAAACCAGGTAGGGGCCAGGGATTAAGGTCTGGTAAGAGGAATTGAGCCCGAATTGCTTCTTTTTTTATTGTGGAGGCATGGGCGCTTGTTCGGCTAGCCCTAGCCCCTAGCTCCAGTCCCTAGCCGGGGCATGTTGCAATTTTTCGACATTCGTGGAGCGGGGCATCTCGAAGGCGTGTAGAGCGCACTAAGCATTCGGCGGTTTAGGACAATTTCTGCAAGGCACAGGGCGCGCGGCATTCTACAAAGCAGGAACCGATTGGCGCGCCGCCGCGACGTCAAAAGAGTGGTTGCCCGAGATCGAGCGCCGATGACGCCGAGATGAAATTTCTTGACACTGCTTTGAACGGCAAGTGAAAATATAAAGGGCTGTCTCTTCGGTAGGGGATAAAGCGGCCCGTCAACAGAATGGTAAGAGGATTCAGGTCTCTCCTTAACCTCTGAAGCCCAGGTAGAGGTCGAAAGAGCAGTAGCAGGAGCCGGGAGAAAAAAGGACATGCAACAACAGAAAGCCTTATTCGCTGACGCTTTCCTATATCAACCGTCTATCATCAAACGACTGGCCACCGGCTTTGCCGAAGCCAGTCAAGAATTCCGCCAGAATCCCAAAGCGTTTGTCACCGGCGCCCTCAAAGGCGACGGCGTCGGCGGGCGGCTGCGGCAAGACCGATTGATGCTCGGCTTTGCCGTCGCCATGTTCGTCTTCGCCAGCATCGTCGCCGCCATGCTGATCGCTTTCTGGATCAAGCACCACAATGCCGGGGCGCAGGAAGAGCTGGCGGTGGTCGATTATAAGCTGACCGATATTGCGCCGATTGATATGCCGAAGATGGAGAAGAAGGCCGGCGGCGGCGGCGGCGGCGGGCGCAACGCGCCGACTCCGCAATCGAAAGGGCAGTTGCCGAAGTTTTCATTGACGCCGCCCATCATCGCGCCGCGCCCGGAGCCGCAGCTCCGACCGCCTTCACTGCCGGTGCAAGAGACCATTCAAGTTGATCCGCGGCTTGAGCCGCCGCGCATCGCCGATATGCCGACGGGCGACCCGAAAGGCGTGCCCGGCCCGCCCTCGCCCGGCCCCGGCACAGGCGGCGGCATCGGCACCGGTTCGGGTGGCGGCATCGGCAGCGGCGATGGCACCGGCGCGGGGCCGGGACATGGCTATAACATGGGCGGCGGCGACCCGCGCCTCGGCGGCGGCGACCGCAATGCCGTGGCCACGGTCGTAGACCAGAAGCCTGTGCCGCTCAACAGCCCGCAGCCGCGTTACACCGAAGAAGCGCGCAAGAACAAGATTCAGGGCGTCGTCATCGCCCGCGTGCTGGTCGGCGCCGATGGCGCGGTCAAGCAGGCGAGAATCGTGCGCGGTCTGCCCGACGGTCTGGACGAGCAGGCGATTCAGGCGGCTTACCAGTTGCGATTCCGGCCGGCAATGAAATCCGGTCAGCCCATCGCCTTCTGGGTGCCTGTGCAGATCGAATTCAACTTGCGGTAAGAAGGAAATTGCCGAAGGCCGCGCGGGGCTCACCCCGTCGCGGCCTTCGCGCGTCAACGCGTGCCTCCCGCCGCAACGGCTCACCCTCATGGCTTCAGCAACCACCAGCGATTTCGTCGCGACGGCCACAAGGCCCGATGCGCCGCCGTTCGCGCTCATCGAGCCGAAGAGCCTGCCGGCGCGGTTAGCCGAAGAGGTCGCGCGCGCCCTAAGCGAATTCCGGCGCGATCCAGGCGGGTTCCTGCATAATCTTTTTACTGACGACACCAGGGACGCGAAACGCCGCCGCCGGATTTACTTCGGGTTGGCGGGCGCGCTCGTCGTTCACGCTTTGCTGCTGACGGTAATCGTCGTGATCGGCTGGCGCAGCCTGGCCGCGCCGAAAGAGAGCGGCTACGAGGTGCAGCGGATCGATCTGCCTTCGCAAGTGGCAGAAGGGGAGACGAAAGCCAAAGCGGCGCACGACGACAGCGGACAGAGCGGCGGCGGCAGAGAAGAAGCGCCGCCCGTAACCAAAGGCCCGCCGCCCCCGACCTCGCCCGCGCCGCAGATCATCAAGCCGTTCACGCCGCCCGTCGAGCATGCGTCATTGCCGGTGATGGCGACGATCAAAGGCCCCGAGTCGCCGCCGCCGGCGGTCGATCTGCCGGTCGGCCTGCCTAACGGAGCGACCGACGCGCCGCCTTCACCCGGCGAAGGCAAGCGAGACGGGATCGGCGGTCGTGAGGGCACAGGCGCAGGCCCGAATGGCGGGCCGGGCGGCGGTCGCCCGACAGGCAACAGCACCAACCCGAACGGCAGCAGCAATGGCACACCGAACGGCACAGGGGTGCCTTCCGATATTCCTTTTAACGGGCCAAAGCCGTCGGGTTACGTGCCCTTCGCGTTGACCTACGCCCCTACGCCGATTGTTACACCCGAAGCCCAGGAACATAAAGTCATTGGCAGGGTCTTGCTCAGAGCCACCTTCAACGCCAACGGCACGATCACCGACATTGAGGTCATCAACCCGGTTGACTACATGACCGATTCGGCAATTGAATCCTTGCGGCGTTCAAAGTTCCGCCCCGCCACGATCAACGGCGTGCCCATCACCGTGCGCCGCGTCCCCGTTCGCATTGACGTGCATTATTGATGGCTGGCTGACTGACTCAGCTCGCCTGTCAGGCACTCAGAGCGTGGCGCAGCCTGTCGACGGCGGGTTGCAGCCGGTAGATCGCCTCGGCGATGTTGGCCCACGGGTCAAGCTCGAGGACGACGAAATAATCGCGCTCGATCACCTGAGCAATAAAAGTGGCGGCGTCGTATTGCATCACCAAGCGCGCCGCTTCGCCCACCGCCGTGCGCGCCGCGACGGCGCGGCTGTTTTGCAGCATGACGGCGACGTAAGCGCTGCGCAAACGCAGGCGCTCTGACTGGCTCTCGTCCGCGTTGTACCACTGCACCGCCTCGCCCGCGGATTCGAGCAGGATGGCGCCGGTTGCGCCTTCGACGCTCTCGACCAGTTGTTTGAGCAACTCTCGAAATGGCACGCTCACCTCTTTATGCGAGATCGATCTGGAATCGGCTTCGGCGCGATTATAATGGCCCGCAGGCCGCCTGCCAAAGCTGTCCGGCGCTTTGCGCCCTGCCGCGGCGTGATAAAATCGCGACGAAATTCAGACTTTTGCCCTCTGCCGCCCGTCTATAGTGATGAAGCAGATGGAGGGTGTAACTTTCGCATAGGCCAGAGCTAATTGGACTTGAGCGACACGCAATTGATCGAGCGCACACTGGGCGGCGAACCCGACGCCTTCAATCTGCTCGTGCGCCGCTGGGAGCGGCAGATTTACGGCCTGACTTTGCGCATGTTGGGGCGCGATGACGAGGCCCACGACGCGACCCAGGAAACGTTCCTTTCGGCCTACCGCAACCTCTCGAAGTTTCGCGGCGAGGCCAAGTTTTCATCCTGGATTTACCGCATCGCCTTGAACACCTGCAACACACGGCTGCGGGGCCGCCCGCGCAACGTCGTTTCGCTCGACGAGCAGCGCGAAGCGAGCGGCTTTGAGCTGGCCGCTGACACAGCGGACCTCGGCAGCCACATCCAACAGGAGCAGGTGACGCGCGCCGTGCGCCGCGCCTTGCAGGGACTGCCGGCAGACATGCGCCAGGTGATCGTCATGAAGGAGTATGAAGGGCTGAAGTTTTCCGAGATCGCCGACATCCTCGGCCTGCCGGTCTCGACCGTCAAGACGCGGATGTACACCGGCCTTTCGGAGCTAAGGAAGCGGCTGGAACACCTGCGCGAAGCGATGTGACGGCAGGAAGAAAAGCGACCAACGCATCAAAGTGGGAACGATTGAAGGAAGTGAGTGGTGACAAGATGAGCGAAGCAAACCAGACCTCGGCTTGCGGCATGCACGAAGCGCTGATGGCCTATCTCTACAAAGAGGCGACCGGTGACGAAGCGCGCCGCTTTGAAGCGCACCTCGGCGAGTGCGCCGCGTGCAAACAAGAGATTGCAGACTTTGGCCGCGTGCGCCAGCAGTTGCAGCAATGGCAGGTCGTTGACTTGCCGATTGTGCGCGTCGTCGCCGACCCGCAGCCGCAGAAGCGGTCATTCCTCGCGGTGCTGAAAGAGTTGTTGACGGTCATGCCGGTCTGGGCGAAAGCCGCGAGCGTCGGTGCGATGGCGCTGATCGTGATGGCCGTGACTGGCACCAGCGTCAACATTGGCCGCGACGGCTTTGCGATTAACACACGGCTGATCGGCAGCCGGCAGCCGGTCGCAGGGCCGGCAGCGGCGAATGTATCGCGGGCTGAGTACGTCAGCGCCGAACAGCTCGAGCAATTGCGCGCCAACCTGACGGCGCTCGTGGCGCAGAAGGTCGCCGACAGCGAGCGGCAGCAGAAAGACGCCTTGAAGGCCGAGCTTGTCAGCTTGCAGAACGACCTTCAGAGTATGCGCTCGGCTGACCTGGCGAAGATCGTCGCGCGCGTTCAAGAGCATCAGTCGCGCCTGCAAACCATCGAGCGCGACCTCGACCGCCGCGAAGGCACGGACCTGACGGACTTGCTGTTCAGCGAAGTATTGAGCAAACCGCAACCGCCGACAGGCAGCACGCCCGGCGGCCACTGATTTCAGGCTTGAGCCGAGCGCTCAACGGCTACTACAGCGCCGGTTGGCGAACGGTTGGAAGGCCTCGCGCGGGTTGGGGAGAGTCCGCTGCGAGGCGCGCGGGAAAAGGGAGAGTTCACGCGCTTGCTTATCCAACCCATCGCCATAGGTGCTGTAGTTATTTTGAGTGACGAGTGACACGACGTTGTCACTCGTCACTTTCTGCTATCGCCCGCCGCCGCGAAATCCTTTACAATTTATTCTGTAATTCGCCGCTGGAAGCATAAAGCCCGGATACCTGCCTGGAGGTTGGATTAATCCAATGAACGTCCTAGATCAAATTCGCGCCCGCGCCGCTGCCGACCCACAACACATCGTGCTTCCCGAAGGCGAAGACGACCGTACCGTGCAGGCTGCGGCGCTCATCGTCGCCGACCGCCTCGCCCGCATCACGCTCGTCGGGCAAGAAGCGGTGATTCGCGGCAAGGCTTCCAGCCTGGGCGCCGACCTGACGGGCGTGGCGATCATCGATCACCGTCGCGCCCGCGAGCGCGAAGCCTACGCCGCGCGCTATCACGAGATTCGCCGCGCCAAAGGCGTAACCCTCGAAGAGGCGCACCAGCAGATGAACGACTCGCTCTACTTCGGCAACATGATGGTGCGCGAAGGCCACGCCGACGGCAGCGTCAGCGGCGCGACTCACACGACCGGCCATACGGTCATCTCGGCCTTGCGCTGCATCGGCCCGAAGGCGGGGCTGAAAGTGGTATCGAGCTTCTTCGTGATGGTCGTCCCCAATGCCGAGCTTGGCGAAAATGGCGCGTTCGTCTTTGCCGACTGCGGCGTCATCATCAACCCGAGCGCGGCGGAGCTGGCCGAAATCGCGATTGCTTCGGCAGAATCGGCACGCGCCCTGCTCAATGTAGAGCCGCGCGTCGCGCTGCTGTCGTTTTCGACCAAAGGCAGCGCCAAAAATCCGCTGGTGGATAAGGTCATCGAAGCCACGCGGACGGTGCGCGCCCGCGCCCCACAGATTCTGGTTGACGGCGAATTGCAGCTTGACGCCGCCTTAGTCCCCGCCATCGCCCAGAGCAAGGCGCCGGGCAGCCCCCTGGCCGGGCGCGCCAACACGCTGATCTTTCCCGACCTGCAAGCCGGCAACATCGGCTATAAGCTGGTCGAGCGACTGGCCGGGGCTACCGCCGTCGGCCCGGTGCTGCAAGGGCTGGCCAGGCCCGCCAATGACCTGTCGCGCGGCTGCAAGGCCGAAGACATCCGCGATACCGTGGCCATCACCGCCGTTCAGGCTCAGGCCAACAGCCGCCGGGCGAGCCGTTAAGTCCCGCCTGAAGCGTTCGCAACCGTTTTAACCAGAATCTTCGATATATTTTTCTTCGCCGCCCGCCGAATTTATTGACAGCCGCACAGTCAGAAAATATAATTAGCACTCTCAACAAGAGAGTGCTAATTTTTATGCCAACCGGCCAGAGAGGCAATGCAATTTTCTAAATAGAAAGGAGTCTGTACCAGCTATGGCTAGCATCAAACCGCTTCAAGATCGTGTGATCATCAAGCGCATCGAGGAAGGTGAGCAGATTCGTGGCGGCATCATCATCCCCGACAGCGCCAAAGAGAAACCGCAAGAGGGCGAAGTCATCGCCGTGGGTGAAGGCAAGAAACTCGACAACGGCGAGCGCGTCCCCCTGGACATCAAAGAGGGCGACCGCGTGCTGTTCGGCAAGTACGCCGGCACCGAGATCAAGCTCGACGGCGACGAGTACCTCATCATGCGCGAAGACGACATCCTCGGCGTCATCGAACGCGCCAGCGAGAACAAATCGAAGAAGGCAAACAAGTAAGGATCATCCCGATTTTGGATTTTAGATTTTAGATTTTAGATTCAGGGACCGGGCTAGCGGCCTCGTCCCGGCAATCCAAAATCGGCAATCCAAAATCCAAAATCCCCTGAGTTAGGAGAGTAAAACTATGGCAAAACATATCGCATTTGGCGAAGAATCGCGCAGCAGCCTGTTGCGTGGCGTGAACCGTCTGGCTGACGCCGTTAAGGTGACGCTCGGCCCCAAGGGGCGCAACGTGGTCATCGAGAAGAAATTCGGCTCGCCGACGATCACCAAGGACGGTGTCACGGTCGCAAAAGAGATTGAGCTAGAAGACAAGATGGAAAATACCGGCGCGCAGATGGTGCGCGAGGTGGCCTCGAAGACTTCCGACGTTGCCGGCGACGGCACGACCACGGCAACCGTTCTGGCGCAGGCCATCTTCCGCGAAGGCGTCAAGACCGTTGCCGCCGGCGCCAATCCGATGGCCTTGAAGCGCGGCATTGATAAGGCCGTCGAGAAAGCCGTCGAAGAGATCAAGCGGCTGTCGAAGCCGGTCAAGGGCGATTCCATCGCTCAGGTCGGCACGATCTCGGCCAACGGCGACACCACCATCGGCCAGTTGATCGCCGAAGCCATGAGCAAGGTCGGCAAAGACGGCGTCATCACCGTCGAAGAGTCGAAGACCCTGGAAACCTCGCTCGAAGTCGTCGAGGGTATGCAGTTCGACCGCGGCTACCTGTCGCCGTATTTCGTCACCGACCCCGAACGTATGGAAGCGTCGCTCGACGATTGCTTGATCCTCATCCACGAGAAGAAGATCTCTTCGATGAAGGACCTGCTGCCGCTGCTCGAACAGGTGGCGCGTCAGGGCAAGCCGCTGCTGATCATCGCCGAAGACGTTGAAGGCGAAGCGCTGGCGACGCTTGTAGTCAACAAGCTGCGCGGCACCCTCCAGGTCGGCGCCGTCAAAGCGCCGGGCTTCGGCGACCGCCGCAAAGCCATGCTGCAAGACATCGCGATACTGACCGGCGGCAAGGCGATCACCGAAGATCTCGGCATCAAGCTCGAAAGCATCCAGGTCGGGGACCTCGGTCGCGCCAAGAAGGTCGTCGTTGACAAAGACAACACGACGATTGTCGAAGGCGCCGGCAAGGGCTCGGAGATCGAGGGCCGCGTCAAGCAGATTCGCGCCCAGATCGAAGACACCACCTCGGATTACGACCGCGAGAAGCTGCAAGAGCGGCTGGCGAAGCTCGTCGGCGGCGTCGCCGTCATCAAAGTCGGCGCGGCCACCGAGACCGAGCTGAAGGAGAAGAAGGCGCGCGTCGAAGACGCCATGCACGCGACGAAGGCGGCTGTCGAAGAAGGCATCGTGCCGGGCGGCGGCGTGGCTTTCCTGCGCGCTCAGAAGGCGCTCGAAAACGTCAAGTTCGACATTGAAGACGAGAACATCGGCGTCGGCATCGTCAAGCGGGCGCTCGAAGAGCCGCTGCGCCAGATCGTCGCCAATGCCGGCCAGGAAGGCGCGGTCATCGTCGACAAGGTGCGCACGAACAAGGCGGCCAACTACGGCTACAACGCCGAGACCGAAGAGTACGGCGACATGATTCAGATGGGCGTCGTTGACCCGACCAAGGTGACACGCTCGGCGTTGCAGAACGCCTCTTCGATTGCCGGCCTCTTGCTGACCACCGAGGCGCTGGTGTCGGAGATTCCTGAAACCGAGAAGGAAATGCCGCAGATGCCGGGCGGCGGCGGCATGGGCGGTTTCTAGAGCGGAATTCAATCGGGTGTAGCGCAAGGCGGTTAGCTTGCGCCGTTCATTGCGCAAGCTAACCGCCTTGCGCTACATGGCAAACCCAATCGAAAACGGCTTCTAGTCCGCCGGTCGCCAATCAGGCTCGCAAGCCAAGGGCTCTGTCTCTTCGGAGGCAGAGCCTTTTTATTGCGCCCGTAAGGTCGCGAGCGGCTTTTTCGCCAGCACGTCGAGCGTCGAAACCGCGCCCACGACGGTCACCAAAACAATCGTCGCCAGGATGCCGATGAGGTTGATCTGTGGCGTCAGGCTCCACTTGATCTCGAAGATGTAGTGCGACGCCGCGTAAGACAGCCCCACCGCCGCGAGCGAGCCGACCACGCCCGCCACCGTGCCCATCAAGCCGTACTCGGCCAACAAAATCAGCAGAATCGTCTTGCGCTTGGCCCCGAGCGTCTTCAGCACCGCCGTTTCATAGACGCGCTGAAACTTAGTCATCGCCAGTGAGCCTGAGAGAATCAGCGCCCCGCTCAACAGCACGAAAGCGCCGACGAAGGTGACGGCCAGCGTGATGTTGTTGACGATCCGGGTTACAGCCTTGACGATGTCGGCCACGTCAATGACCGAAAGGTTCGGGTACTTGTCGAGCAGGGCACGCTGAAAACGCGAACGTTCGGGCTCGGTGTCGGGGCCATTGAGCGCGGCGACCCACATCTGCGGCGCGCTTTCCAGCACGCCCGGCCGGAAGACGAACATGAAGACCGTGCGGGCATTGCGCAAGTCGGCGCGGCGGACGCTGGTGACGCGCGCCGTGATCTTGCGCCCCTGAATGTCGAAGACGACGGGGCTGCCGATGCCCATTCCGCCCAGGCCCCAGACGTTCTCTTCGATAGACACTTCCGGCTCCTTCGATGGCGTCGCGTCCCAGTAGTTGCCGGCGACAATCGTCTCGTTGGTATCGAGATTCGGGCGATAGGTGACGACGTATTCGCGCCCCAGCCTGCCGCGCTCGCGCTTCATCTCTTCTTTCTCGAAATCGATCTCCTGGCCGTTGATCGCCTGGATGCGAGCGCGCACGGTCGGCACCATCTGCGGCGGCGCGCCGGTCTGTTGCTCGACGTACTGCGCCAGCCCCGCGGCCTGATCCGTCTGCACGTCGATCAAAAACATATTCGGCAGATTGCCCTGTAACGCCGCGTTGAATTCGTTGACCAGGTTCGCCTGCACCGACTGAATCGAAATCACCAGAAAGACGCCCAGGCCCACGACCATGACGATGACGCGCGTCTGGTTGCCAGGTCTGTGCAAGCTGTTGATGGCTTGCTTGAGCGGGAACGAGCGCAAGCGATTCACGCGCCGCACGAGCCAGACCAGCAGCGTCGCCGCCCCGTATAACAGGCCGGCAGTCGCCGTCAGCCCGCCAAGAAAAAACAGCCCCGTGCGAATCGAGCCTGCCTGCCAGGAGACCACGAAGAGCAGCCCCAACACAACGGCGAATGCCGAGGCCCAGCGCGCCCAGTCGAAGCGCCGCGCCGCGGGCGCGACGTCTTCGCGCAGCAATACGTTCGGCTTGATGTGACGGACGCGCAACAAGGGCAGCGCCGAAAAGAGCAGCGAGATCAACAACCCGACCGCAAAGCCTTGCAGCGCCGCGCCCGGCCTCAGTCCATAACTCATGTACTGCGGCAAGCGGTCGGCGAAGAAATGCTCGATGACGACCAGCACGCCTTTGCCGAAGGCGACGCCAAACAGGCTGCCGACGATGCCGAGCGCAACGACTTGCAGCAGGTAAGCAAGCGTGATCTTCGTCCCATTGCCGCCGATGCACTTCAAGACGGCAATCGATTTCTTCTTCTGCTCGATGAAGGTGCGCGTGACGTTGAAGATGCCGATGCCGCCCAACACGAGGATCACCAGACCGGTGAGCGACGAATAATCTTCAGCGCGGCTGAACTGCTCGGTCAGATTGTCCTGCGAGTTCTTGTACGAGCGCACGTTGATAGCATTGTTGTTCTTGAATTCGGCGCGCAGTTGTTTGACCAGCGGCTCCATCTGGCCTTCGGGCGTGCTGAAGAGCAAGCGCCTGCGGGCGCGGCTGCCGAAGCCTGTAAGGCCGGCGGATTCAAGCGCCGCGCGCTCGATGAAAACGCGCGGCCCCAGGCGAAAGCCGCTCGACCCGCCCGGCTCTTTATCGAGCACGCCGCGAATCTGAAACTTCATGCTGCCGATCAAGACTTCGTCGCCGACCTGCAAGCTCAAACGCTCAAGCAGCGCCGGCGCGACGATTGCGCCATGATTGACGAGCGAGGCGGGATCGAACGGCTCGCCGTTTTGCAGCCGGAATTCGCCGTAGAGCGGGAACGGCGGCTCGATGCCTTTCAGTTCGATCATCGCCGCGCCTTCGCGCTGCGGGTCGGCGGGGCGAATCATGGTCACCGAATCAATCGTCTCGGTGCGCGCCGTCGCAATCGGGTCGGCGATGCGGTTGATCTTGTCGAGCGCCTCTTTCTCCCACGGGCGGTTGGTGTCCACCTGCACGTCTGCGGTCAGCAGCGCCCGCGCTTCCAGAGCAATCGCCGCGTTGGCGTTCTGCATCATCGAGCGCACGGCGACGATGCAGCCCACGCCGATGGCGATGGAGAGAAAAAAGAAAAGTAATCTGCGCCACGAGCTGCGCAATTCGCGCCGCGCCATCTGAAAAACGAATCTCACCGCGTCGCCTCCATCTCGCTGCCTGCCGCGGGGCTTTCGACCGCGGGCGCGTGGCTGTCGCTATAGACGCGGCCTTCGCGCAAGACGATCCGCCGATCCGCGAGCGCCGCCAGCTCATGGTCATGAGTCACCAGAACAAGCGTCGCCCGGCGGCGGCGATTCATCTCGACCATCATCTCGAAGACGTGCTGCCCGTTTCGCGAATCGAGATTGCCGGTCGGCTCGTCGGCCAATAAGATCGTCGGGTTGTTGGCAAAGGCGCGCGCGATGGCGACACGCTGTTGCTCGCCGCCCGACAGTTGCGCCGGGTAATGGTGAGCGCGGGCGACCAGATCAACGTCTTCAAGCAAGGATTGAGCGCGCTCGCGGGCGTCGCGCAGACCGCGAATCTCCATCGGCACGAGGATGTTTTCCAGCGCCGTTAGCGACGGGATCAGGTGAAACGATTGAAAGACAAAGCCGAGCTTTTCGCCGCGCAGCTCGGCCAGTTGATCTTCGTTCATCGCGGTGATGTTTTCGCCGTCGATGGTGATCTCGCCGGCGCTCGGCGCGTCCAGCCCGGCAATCAAACCGAGCAGCGTAGACTTGCCGCTCCCCGACGGGCCGACGATGCTGACGAACTGGCCGTCGGGGATGCGCAGGTCGAGCGCGTAAAGAATCGTCAGCATCTCTGCGCCCGAAGGCACGATCTTTGAAACGTTGTAGAGTTCGATCATCCGCTATTTCCGCCTGCTACATTCTCGCCGCGCGCCGGGCGCGGGCTGCTATAATTTCCGTATGAGAGTCATTCTGTTTGGCCTTTTATTATGCGCGCTCGCAGCCGCCGCGGCATGCAAAGGCGGGCCGTCGAAAGGCGCGCCGCCGCCGCCGCCGGCCACTGAATCGCCTGCGAAGCCAGTTAAGAGTGTAGCGAAGATCGTCGCATTCGGCGACAGCCTGACCGCCGGATATGGCTTGAGCCCTGAAGAGAGCTACCCGTCGCTGTTGCAGAAGAAGCTGGCGGCAGATGGCTTCGATTATGAAGTGGTCAACGCCGGCATTTCCGGCGACACCTCGGCGGGCGGCGTGCGGCGCATTGACTGGTCGCTGGAAGGCGGCGATGTCAAAGTCGTCATCCTTGAGCTGGGCGCTAACGACATTCTGCGCGGCCAGCCTATCGAAGAGATGAAGAAGAATTTGAGCACGATCATCGAGCGCGCCAAAGCGCGCGGCGCACAGGTGCTGCTCGCCGGCATGGAAGCGCCGACCAGTTCAGGCATCGATTACCGCCGCTGGACGCACGGCGCTTTCAGCGAGCTGGCGAAAGCACATAACGTGACGCTGATCCCTTTTCTTCTCGACCGCGTCGCCGGCATTCAATCCATGAACCAGGCGGACGGCATTCATCCGAATCGCGAAGGGGCGCGCATCGTTGCCGACACGGTCTATCAATACCTCAAGCCGATGCTCGAAAAGGCCGATCAGGCGGCGGCAAAGTGAAAGAACAAACTACAGGGCAGGCGAGAAGTTTTTAGCGCTGCTCAAGCGTGCGAAAGAAGCAGGCCCGCGCGCCCGTGTGACAGGCCGGGCCGCGCGGTTCGACTCCGACGAGCAAGGTGTCGCCGTCGCAATCAACGGCCAGTGAAACGACGCGCTGGGTGTTGCCCGAGGTCGCGCCTTTGTGCCAGAGCTCGCCGCGTGAACGGCTCCAGAACCATGTCTCGCGAGTCGCCAGCGTCTTCACGAGCGATTCGCGATTCATATAAGCGAGCATTAGCACTTCGCCGGTCGCCGCATCCTGCACCACCGCCGGCACCAGGCCGCGCTCATCAAAATGCACATCGTCAATCAGTGAGCTTTGCATTGTTGGTCTCTCGCGCGTGACTCAACGCACCGGCAGGCCGCGCGCCCGCAGGTAATCTTTCGCTTGCGCGATGGTGAATTCGCCGAAATGAAAGATTGATGCGGCCAGCACCGCCGAAGCGCGCCCCGCGCTCAAGGCTTCGTAAAGATGTTCGAGCGTGCCGGCGCCGCCCGAAGCGATCACCGGAATCGAAACCGCCTCGGCGACCGCGCGCGTCAACTCGATGTCGTAACCGTCGCGCGTGCCGTCACAGTCCATACTCGTCAGCAGGATTTCGCCGCCGCCCAGCGCTTCAACACGCCGCGCCCATTCGATCACATCGATCCCCGCCGGCTTGCGCCCGCCGTGCGTGTAGACCTCCCACCGGGGAGACGCGGAGACGCGGGGACGCGGCGACAGGGCGACGGCTGCTTCGCTCCCGGCTGTTTGTTCTTTCTCCGCGTCTCCGCGTTCCCGCGTCCCCGCGTCGCTATTCGGTGCGCAGCGCCTGGCGTCAATCGCCACGACGATGGCTTGCGAGCCGAAAGCCTGCGCGCCTTCGGTGATGATCGCCGGTTCGTTGATGGCGGCGGTGTTGACCGAGACTTTGTCCGCGCCCGACGCCAGCATCCGCCGCATGTCTTCGACGGTGCGGATGCCGCCGCCCACGGTGAAAGGGATGAAGATGGTGTCGGCGACGCGGCGCGCCATGTCATACACCAGGTCGCGGCTGTCACTTGACGCCGTGATATCGAGGAAGACCAGCTCGTCAGCGCCTTCGCGGTCGTAGCGGCGGGCTTGCTCGACCGGATCGCCGGCGTCAACGAGGTCAACGAAGCGAATCCCTTTGACGACGCGCCCGCGGTCTACGTCCAGGCATGGGATGATGCGTTTGGCCAGCATGGATCAATCGCTCACGATGTCTTTAAAGCGGCTCGGAGAGCCTGTTTCAAGGTGAAGCGGTTTTCATAAAGCGCCTTGCCGACGATCACCGCGTCGACGCCATCGCTCTCCAGTTGAGCGACATGGGTGATGTCTTCGAGCGAGCCGACGCCGCCCGAGGCGGTGACGCGCGCCGCCGACCGCCGGGCAAGCTCGCGCGTCGTTTCCAGGTTCGGCCCTTTCAAACGGCCATCGCGCGCAATGTCTGTGTAGATGATTCGCTCGACGCCGAGGGCGGCGACCTCGCAAGCCAGATCAACCGCATCAACGCGCGTCGCGGCGGTCCAGCCACGCGTCGCCACCTGGCCTTCGCGCGCATCGATGCCGACGACAATGGCATCGCCGAAGGCGGCGACGGCGGCGCGCAGCAGGTCAGGCTGTTCGACGGCGACCGTGCCGAGGATGGCGTAGCGCGCCCCGACATCGCGCAGCAGGAATTCGATGTCGGCGAGCGAGCGCAATCCGCCGCCGACTTCAATGGGGATAGCGACCTCGCCGTTAATGCGCTTGATGATTTGCAGGTTCGCCGAGGCGGCGCCGTGAAAGGCGCCATCCAGATCAACGACGTGAATCAGCGACGCGCCGGCCTTCTCATAAACGCGCGCCACTTCGAGCGGGTCGCGGTCATAGACTTTGGCGCTCGCCTCGCGCCCTTCCGTCAGCCGCACGCAGCGACCGCCTTTCAGATCAATGGCCGGGATAACAAGCATAGAACGGAGTCGGCTGCTTTCGTAAATTCGACCTCCGTAGTATATCGCAAACGGCGCGCGCCGGGCATGGCGACGCCGGCGGGCATCGGATTTGCGTTTTACCCTGGCGTGGGCCGTTGCCGCGTGTGATTCGTTCTTTTTCGGGACGAAGACGATGACGGCTTGCCTGTTATCGCTACATCATCAGGTCGAGAAGTAACATGAATAAGTGCTTACTTAAAATCTCGCGCGCGGTCGTCCTGCTATCGCTGACGCTGCTGCTGGCGCAGGCATCGCTCGGTTATTCGGTACTCTCGCATCAAGCGATCATTGATACCACCTGGAAGGATTCGCTCAGGCCGCTGCTCTTGAAACGTTTTCCCCAGGCCACCGAAGAACAACTGCGCGAGGCGCACGCCTACGCCTACGGCGGCGCGATCATTCAGGACATGGGCTATTATCCGTTCGGCAGCAAATTCTTCACAGACCTGGCGCATTACGTCCGCAGCGGCGACTTCATCGAAGCCCTGCTCGCCGAATCTCAAGACCTCAACGAGTATGCTTTCGCGCTCGGCGCGCTGGCCCACTATGCGGCGGATAACGACGGCCACGCCCTCGGCGTCAATCGCGCCGTGCCGATTGCCTACCCGAAGCTGCGCGCTCGATATGGCAACGAAGTCACCTACGTCGAAGACCCGACGGCGCACATTAAAACCGAGTTCGGGTTTGATGTCGTGCAGGTGGCGCGCGGCAATTATGCGTCGGACTCTTATCACGATTTCATCGGCTTCAAGGTATCGAAAGACGTGCTGTCGCGCGCCTTTCTAAAGACCTATGGGCTGGAATTGAAAGATCAATTCGTCAGCCTCGATCTGGCCATCGGCACTTACCGGCGCACGGTCAGCGGCTTGATTCCCGAGATGACGCGCGTGGCGTGGGAGTTGAAAAAGGATGACATCACCAAAGCGCACCCCGGCATGACGCAGGAGAAGTTCCTTTACAATTTTTCGCGCGCCGACTATGACAAAGAGTATGGCAAAGAGTACAAAGAGCCCGGCTTTGGCGCGAAGCTGGTTGCCGGTATCGTGCGGGTTCTTCCAAAGGTCGGGCCGCTGAAGCCGCTGAACTTCAAGCCGCCGACGCCGGAGGCCGAGCGCCTGTTTATCGAGAGCTTCAACGCCGCGCTGGAACGCTATCGCGCGCTGCTGGCTCAAGCGCGCACGGGCAAGCTCGATTTGCAGAACACCGATTTCGACACCGGGCGGCCGGTGCGCGCCGGCGAATATAAGCTGGCCGACGACACTTACGCCAAGCTGCTTGAAAAGCTGGCCAAGCACGATTTTGAAAATACCGGCCCGGAATTGCGGCGCAACCTGCTGGCATTTTATAACGACCCGAACGCGCCGAATGCGACCAAGCGGGATAAGGATGATTGGCGGGCGACGCAGCGGGCGCTCAATCAGTTGAAAGCCATGCAGGGACAGCCGGCGTCGGCCCGCAAGCAGTAGCGCACGGTTCAGCGCACGGATGCCGCCCCGGCGAAGTTCGCGAGCAAGCGCAGGCCGGCGTCCTGACTCTTTTCGGGGTGAAACTGCACGCCGGCGACCGAGCCGCGCGCACAGACCGAAGGATAACGGATGCCGTACTCGGTCTCAGCAACCACGTCCTCTTCGTCTCCGACGACGACGTGGTAGGAATGCACGAAATAAAAGTAAGTTCCGTCACTGAGGCCGTCGAGAAGCGGGTGCGCCCCAACCTTCTCGATCTGATTCCAGCCGATCTGCGGCACGTGCGGCCCCGACTCGGGAAAGCGAATGACGCGCCCGCGCATCAAGCCCAATCCGCGATGCACGCCGAACTCGTGCCCTTCATCGAACATCAGCTGTAGCCCGACGCAAAGCCCTAGCACGGGCTTGCCGGCCTCGGCGGCTTCAATCACCAGTCGATCAAGTTTGGCGGCGCGCAACTGGCGAGCGCACTCGCCGAAAGCGCCGACGCCGGGCAGGACGATCCGTTCCGCCTCGTGAATCGCGCCGCCATCACCGGTGACAACGGCCTGCGCGCCGACGGCGGCAAACGCCTTCTCGACGCTGCGCAGGTTGCCTACTCCGTAATCGATGATGGCAATCATAAGTCAGTTGTCAGTTGTCAGTTGTCAGTTGATTCCCAAGCTCCGTTAGGAGCGCGATGTTTATAGTTATCGAGTCGGCTGGTTCTTCAAGCTCCGTAGGAGCGGAATGTTGACATATCGCCCCTACGGGGCCTGGTTCTTTGTTATCCCCGGTGACTATAAACATGGCGTCC